>CBDUMN010000014.1:0-53851 GCA_965368335.1 uncultured Rhodospirillales bacterium | reverse complement strand
TAGGTGCTAAAGGCCATATCGTTATCACGGGCCAGATCTTCATAGTTGACGCCAGCGGTATAGTTGGCGGCAGAGAGAATGCGGTTGGTGCGAAGGTCGCGATTGAAGTCGATGCCGCCCTTCACGCCAAGCTTATCGGTGGGAGTGAGTTCAACATTGAGTTTGCCCCCCATATTGGTGCGCTCGGGGTTGCTAAGAGCGGCCATCATGCCCCCGGTATATTCCCGCAAAGAGAAGCGGTCCATCACATGGTCGATGTAGTTGTGATAGATTTGCGCTTCCACCTTTGAAATCAGAGGCGAAATTGCAGTTCTTGACGCTTCAAGCTTGAAGTCACGGCGGTCAAACTTGGAACCATCCATTGACCGGTCTGCATAAGCGGCCTCAGCCTCACTCACATCAACGCTAAATTCGATATTCGTTTGGCTGTCAGGAGTCCAACCTAAGCCGAAAGAACCGCTTTTCCGGTCGTAGTTTGAGTGGATTTTGGAATCGTTACCATCCCTGTAGTCATCACTATGGGAATGGGTCGCGGTACCCCGAACATAACCAAGCTTGACCCCCGCTGCGGCATCAAGCATCTGATCATTGCGCGCATTGCTGCCGAAAAGGGCACTGACCGAAGCCCGAGCACCTAAATCATCAAATTGTTCCGGCTTGCGCTCCATCAGAATCGTAGCGCCGCTCGTCCCACCACCGTAGACAACGCTTTGTGGGCCTTTAAGTACTTTGATGCTGTCATACGAGTCGGGAAAAACATAGGCGGTCGGGGGATCCATACGTCCTGAACAACCGCCAAACAGTGGGGTGCCGTCAAGGAGAATATTAAGCCGAGAACCGGCTTGCCCCCGAAACACCGGATCACCGCTGATCCCACCCTTGCGGATCAATGAGAAACCGGGAATGCTTTTCAGGTACCCTCCACCATCAGCTGCAGGCACCGGTTGCCGGGGATTTGAGGGGTCCGTCTCAACGATGAGAGGCTGGGTCATTTGCGGTGCGGTTACAACAATTTCATCGAGGGTCTGCGTTGATGCATCTTCCGCATGCGCCAGCATCGGAGCGGAAACAGTAAGAACGGCGGCAAGCGCAAATTTCGTAACGCATTCTCGATTAGTGGCGAAAGAAATTCCGCCGATGACGCTCGTGTTGGTAGACATTTAGTCCCCCCAATAGAAAGAAAATTGGAATTTGAATAGCCGCGCATACGCTACTGCCCACGCAAACAACGTGTTCATCGGCTAAATACGTTTTAAATCAGGAAAACTTAGGAGGAGCCCGAGAGCCTAAAGGACTTACAGCCAGTGATATAGGACTCCGTTGCGCATTCGTTGGAAATGTTAAGCGCATTCCTTGCGCAATCCCCTCTGAAAGAACTGCAGCAGGAGCCTCGCGTGGCACGACAAGACTACTGAAGGGCAGACAAAAGACGCAAAAAGTTCTCGTATTGCGTCGTTCTTCTTGATCGGGAAAACCCATTTTATCTGCTGAAGCACTGAACGGCGCGCCGCTCATTGAGCAAAGAACGAGAATATCTCGCTCAAAAGAACTTGCCTCTAAAGCATCGACAGACCCGGCATAAACATATGAGAGCTGGGCGGACAGCAGGATATTAACGGTAAGAGCGACAAGCACGGTCCAGGCGCAGGCACTTCCACCCCGCCTCTTTAATCGTAGAAATGCCCTTTTCCGTTTTGGCCAAGGCATAAGAATTATCGCGCCCCTCTCACCACCCGCACTCAAGTAACAACCGAACCAATAAACGACAAAAATATGAATGTAAATTTTAAATATTATTTTTATTGGATATTTATTTTTAATAACTACAACATTTATAATCTGCGTATTATCACACACTATTTATTTTCTTATCGTGTTATTTCACACACCTCAATCACCACCGGTAGTCAGTTAACCCCATACCGCTCATCACAAGAAGCTTGGCTCCCATCAGAATCACGATGACACTACTCAGCTTGCTTAAGACATTGCGATGCTGAGGAATGATCCGCTGGATTTTTTTCGAGAACCACCCCGCAGCCCCCCCACCAAGATAGTAGAGCGGTGATACGGCCGTTCCGAGACCAAAAAGCAGAGCAAGCGTTCCCCCAGTAACGGGCGACTGTGTCGTTGCCGCATAGAGCAACACAGCCGATAGGGGCAAACAGGGCATCAGGCTTGTCGCCGCCCCAACACTGGCCATGTGCCGGTAGGTCCGCCAGCGGGAAACCTCTCCGGTTGATGTATTGGTTCCGCTTGGTGTTGAACAGGCTGCTCCGCGACGACGCCAAGCCAGAACACCCACGGCAACAATCACAGCGCCACTGCCGGCCAAAACAATGCTAGGATCAACCATCTCCAGCAAAACTGCTCCCACCACCCCGGAGGCCACGCCAAGAAAGCCATAGGTCATGACTTTGCTGGATACGAAAACGACCGTGGCCGATAATCCCTGACGAATGCCCGACTGTGTTCCAAAAACATACGGGCCGATCAACGGCAGGCAGGAAAAACTGCACAGTGTCAATCCATAGAAAAGTCCCATCGTCAGAACCCCGACATAAATACTGTCGAACTCTTTTAAGAGATCGAGGTGCAGCAACAAGTCTGGGTTGGCCGCTTCATTCATGCCGTTTCAGCCTCGACAATCTCACCGTTCAAGCTTTCTTCGCGGGCAATCAGCGCCGCGCCGACAGCCGTGGTGACCTGAGGAACGCTAGGTGGGACATAGAGATCCGTCACCAGTTCATCCTCCAAGGCCTTTTTTAGGCCGCAATTGAGCGCCGGACCGCCATCAAAAAACACCGTTTCCTGCAGCCCGATACGCTTGACCATCCTGGCCACTCTATTGGCGATTGAGTAATGCGCCCCAGCAATAATGTCGGCTTTTTCCTTACGACGGGCCAGCAAGGAAATAATTTCGGATTCCGCAAAAACGGCGCAAGTCGAGTTGATGCGGATGGGGACTTTGGATTCAAGTGATACCTCGCCCATTTCGGTCACATTGATTTCCATAATCCGACAAAGCGTTTCAAGAAAACGCCCCGTCCCGGCCGCACACTTGTCGTTCATCGCGAAATTTTTGGTAACGCCGCTATCGTCCAGCGCAATGACTTTGCTGTCCTGTCCACCGATATTGATAATGGTGCGAACCGTCACGCCCGCCTGAGCGCCGTACCAAGTCGCCCCTTTAACGTTGGCGCTGATTTCGCTGATATTCGAACTGGCGAATTTGACGAGACGACGCCCGTAGCCGGTGGAGGTTACCCGTTCCACGGCATCTTCAGGCAACTCCAGTTGCTTGAGCAAATCCCCCAAAATCTGCTGCGCCGTTTCCTCACAATGCACACCGGTGGGCGCAACCTTGTAGCCGAGGATCTGCTCATCATCGATCACGGCCACCTTGGTTGTCGCCGATCCAATATCAATTCCCGCAAAGTAACTCATCTGAATTCCTTATCTCGCGCAAACGGGCATTAGCCGCGGCGCTTCCCCGTCAAGGTTTCCATGAACGCTTCAATTCTGGTTCTCAGCTGTTCGACATCCTGCGGGCTGTAATCAGTTTCAATTCTAAGCATTGGAATTCCATTTTCCCGCAGAAGGGTTTCGGTCAACTTGGTTTCCAGATCGTAGGGATGGCACCCTTTGAGCGTATGATAGATCACGCCCTCTACCCGGTGATCTTCCACCAGTTGCAGCAACCGATCTCGTCGGTCGAGCGTGGTTGAGAAAATCGGACAAGTGCAGGGCAACAAATAGCGATCTGCGATGGCATGCAGCATGTCATTCACCGAACCTTCATCAACGGCTACCTTGTCGTGGAGGTAACGGTTCGACGTGCAAAACTCATCGGCAACCAGAGCTCCGCCCAGTTCCTCAATTACGGTGGGAATTTTCCAGTTGGGGAAAACCATAGGGGAGCCAGTCAGCATGAGACGTATTGCTTTTGGTTTTGTGACACTTGTCCTATTGCGAACCCGCTCTTCCAACTCATCGTTCAGCAGAGACATTGCTGCCGTCCAGCTTTCGGCATGGTCGTAGAAATATGCGTTCAGCACTTCCAAGGCATCTCGCCCACTGATTACCGTGGTATCGGCCTTTCTGATGGTGTGGAAACGATCAAACTCCACCTGTGCCCGCTGAACCAGACGAATGGCTTCACGCAGTCGGCGACGATTGACCTTCACCCCGGTCACCTTTTCAACTTCCCGCTTAAAGCGCTTGATTTCGCTTAACCACATTTCACGGGATGCCTCGGATTCCTTGATCCTGGGCATATCCATCATCATAACTGGGGCGTGCTCTTCCATGATGGCGCCCATTTTGGTCTTCCAGTCGCAACTAGCCGGAAGCGCGACAAGGCTGCAATCCTGGTAGAATGACAAGACGGGCAAGGCGGAAAAACCCATTTCAGATTTGACCATAGGACAGGCGACGTCAGGCAGAAACTCCTCACCAACTTCGGTACTGTCATAAGCGCCCGCACAAAGACGAACCGGTTGTCCTCCTGCGGCATAGATGATCTCTTCAGGAACGAAAAGGCAGTATGTGCCAATAAGTTTACGTCCCTCTTCCCTGGGAACCGCGCCTTTTCCGCCATCCGTAAAAGTTTTAAAAATACGGTCGAAGTAAGCCATGTTTTTAGGCCGAGACGGTTCATCCTCGATAGCATCGAAAATTTCGCGAACCGTCATCGCCAGATTGACTTTGACTTTATTCGCAAGTCTTTGGCGTTTTTCTTGAGCGTCCATCGCCTATATTTCCTTCTCGGTTTTATTCTCACCCGGCAATCCCTGACGCTTTAGGAACCCCTCCTGCGAAGCCGTAAAGATCGGCACGCCACAAAATGTCGCCTGCAAAGCCTTGTCTTCTGGACAAACTTCGACACAACGAAGGCAAAGGGTGCAGTCCTGCGTAACGAGATTGGTGAGGGTTTTTTCTTCTTCAATTTCCCGGATTTCCATCGGACAGGCCCGAGAGCAGTTGCCGCAACGCGTACAACGTTGTCCATTTTTCTTAAGTGATGTCAGTCCGATCTTGTCGAACAGGGAAAGTGCAGCCAGCATCGGGCAATACGAGCAAAGGAAACGCCTTTTGACAAAAGCCGTGGTGAAGAACAGCCCGGTCAGGATTACTCCTAGAGACGTTAGAATCAGCCTCACGCTGCCTGAAAAATCGACGTAGATTTGACTAAAATCACCATTGAAAATAGGCAGAATGAGCCGCGCCGGACAGATTTGACAGAATGCCACGGACCAGTCGCGCGGCAAGGTTGGCAGACCGAATACCGAGTTGGCCATTCCCAAAGGAATAAGGATCATCAATACCAGGAGGATGTATTTGACCGACCTATAACGTGTGCGAGTCATCCAAGCAAAACGGGATACATCGACCCCGATGAATGTCCGCAACTTGGTCATCATGTCCTGAAGAAAACCGAACGGACAAACCCAGCCACACCAGGCCTTATTCAGCACAATCGCCCACAAGGCAAAGATGCCAAGGGCTTTGAGCAGCCGAATACCTGCATCGCCAAGAAATTCACCGAGTGGACGATTCAGCATATGCTGGAAGCCGATGAAGAAGCACCCCCCTCCCCGATCGTCCATATAGGCACAGGAAAATGTGGGAAGTCGGCTCCCAAGATCAATGAGAAACAATCCGCCGTACACCAACAGAATGAAGCAGACGAATTGAACAGCTATGCGCAGTCGGTAAACCTTCATGCTTGCAGCCTCCTGCGCCGCCTTCTCACGGCAATTGCGCCAGCGGCGACCAAAACCACACCGCCAAGCGAATAGAAACCAACCGTCTGGCTCTCCCAATCGAGACGCGACGGATAAACCTTCAAGGGGTAGGTCGCCACATAACGCTGATTATGGAAATGCTCATCCCCCAGCATGCCCATTTCTTCGACGACATGCTCAAGAGTCAGCAGATACATTTCGCTTTTGCGCGTATCGATTTCATCGGGAAAATCTTCTTTGATTAGGGTAAAGACCGCTTCGCCATTGGCATCCGTGCGCTTGCTCTGACTCCACCCCTGCCCGGTGGTCAACGTCACCGGCGTATTGACGAGTTTATTTCCCTTGAAGTTGGCGCGAACATGCAGTCTGTGCCCCGTATGCGCCCGATAACAGGCGTCATGATCATGGCAAAGGCGCTCAATCTCTAGAATAGGCCGCCCTTCAAACAATCCCGGGCCGGTTGGCGCGTCCTGTTTGCGTTCATCCGGCTCATCGCCATGGGCAAAAACGGCCCCATGGGACATCAACTGAACCCAGGTCCCGTCCCGAACCCCCAGATCATTATAGGCAAACAGCCTGTACCACCCCCCATCTCCGGAAGGAAATGAGACAGTCGAGGTTTTACCCCGTTGTTTCGGCTTATGAGCCTTGACGGTTGTGTCGGGAAAAGTAACCCAAAGAACGGTATTGTTCATTGACGTCTGGGGCCGACCACTTTCCAGCCTCCCCGAAACCGACATTGCACCATGATCCACTGCGCCATGAGACATCCTCTCATGGTCGTTGGATTGAGGTTTGGCGACATGTTTCATAGAAACGTGCCCCATGCCATCCGACTTCATCGACATGATGCCGCCGGACAGCATTGGAAAGGCGCCTGAACGGATATAATAGGTCCGCCTCATATACGACGAGGTTTTCCGTTTCTTTTCGTTACCCTTTTTTGCGCTGCCCGCCTGATCGCGGCCTTTCCATTCCGACGAACGGTTTTCCTCCCGTTTTCCGGAAGCTTCCATGGCGGCCTTCATCTTTGCCCGTTGAGCTCGGATTTCATCCCAGGACATCGACTCGATCCACATCGGGATATCGCCTGTTACCGCAGCCTGCCCCATCTCGCGGGATTGAGCCCCAACCGGCATGCAACCGACTATCAGGAAAAAGGCGAATGCTTTCAACCTCATGATTCAGTCCTCATATTTTGGACATCGAAAACGGCGCAGCAAAAAGCTGCGCCGTCATTCCGTTACCAGCTGTAGGAAATTCCGGTGAAGAAGTTGAACCCTTCACCCGACGTATAGCTGCGATATCCGTCCGAAGTGCTGTAGGTCGCCCGCTCATAATACCTGGTGTTGAGCAGGTTATGAGCCTGGGCCCAGAATGACACCGGACCGCGGTCATAGTTCAGCCGAAGGTCCCAAATTCCGGGCCGACTGGCTTTACCCATAGAGTCTGCGTCATTATCGTCATGGGTGTAGTAACTGGAAATCTTATCCCAAGCCAACTCAATGGCTAATTCATCCATCGGCATCCAGGTTCCCCGAAGGTTGACGTGATGCTTGGGCGAAGACGACAGGTCATTGCCGCTGTAGTCGGTGCCGCTCGTCGTATAATCGAGATACTTATTGCGGGCGTAGGTGTAGGCCCCGGAAACTTTGAAGTTTTCATTGATTAGATAAGCCCCAGACGCCTCAACGCCTTTGAACTCAACCTTACCGGCATTGACCATGGCATCCGAACCTGCCTGCTGATATTGGACGACAAAATTTCTCATGGTGGTGTGATAGAGGGCCAGATCGTATTTCATCCGCTTACCGAACAACTTGCCGCGAATACCGGCTTCCCAGTTCTCAGCCGTTTCCGGAAGCAGATTGGGGTTCGCCGTGTAGCCCGTCGGCCCGCCCCTGTCTTTGAACAGGTAGGTCGTGGACGGCACAACGAAACCTTCGCTGAAACCGGCCCAAATATTGTTATTATTATCCAGCTGCCAGGTCGCCCCAAGTTTCCGGGTCACACTGGAGTAATGCGACTGCGCATCTTCTTCAGAGTCCCCTCGCTTGATTGCATTGTATTTAACGCTGTCATGACGGGCCCCTAACGTCAGACGCAACTTTTCCAATGGGGAAACTTCAAACTGGACGAAAGGCGACCGAACGTTTGCAACAATGTTCCAGACATAGTCAATGCCTGTGTCCGAGGTTCTACCGTTCATAGTTTTGTCATCGGAATTACTTTTTATCAGATCAAGGCCGGCAATGACCCGTGAACGATAGAAATCGAAATCCTTCCGGTATGTGGCGGTCAGGTTCTGGGTGATAACATGCTCATCACTGTAATCACCGCTGGCGCTGTAAGACGGCGGACCGGCCTCATGATGGTTGCGAAGGCTATAGGCAACTTTCAACTCTGAATCGTCGGTGACCGCCAGTTCGTAGGCTCCGGAAACCGTCAGGCGTTGCTGGTCGTTAAAGGCGTCAAAGACGTTTGCCCCATTCCAGTTTTGATCATACTCCGCCTGAGTTAACGACCCAGGGTTTTCAAGATAGACATCCAGATATTCCGCACGAAGCGTCAAAAGCGAATTATCGTTGATGTCCTTGGTCACTTTACCGCTGAGAGCCGTACGATCATTTTTGCTCCGGTCCTGCCAGTTGGATGAGTCGAGAAAGTTGGCATTGAGGAAATAGCCATATCCGTTCGCCGTTCCCGCAGCCGAGACGCCACCCCTTTTCCTCGAATAAAGTCCACCTTCGGCCCAGGCCTTGTATTCAGGTTCTAAGGGTGCATCGCGGGTAATTACGTTAATGACACCGCCAATAGCGTTGGAGCCATAGAGCACTGAAGAAGGTCCGCGGAGAACCTCAACCCGCTGAATGTCCATACTGCCAGTATCGTTAGCCCAGGACTGAACGCCACTTCCGAACGTATTGACGGACATTCCATCGATCAGGTTGACGGTATAGTTCTTCGACCCCATAGGAATTCGCAAGTTCCGCACCATGCTGGTGCCGGGAATGCGGTTGAGCAACTCCTTTTCGGAATCAACAAATTTGACGATATCCAGCTCTTCTTCACCAATAACATCAATGGTCACTGGCGATTCCTTAATTGCCGCGGAAACACGCGATGCCGTTACCGAAACCTCATCAAGGGTCTGACTTGATGCATCTTCGGCATGCGCCAGCATCGGAGTGGAAACAGCGAGAACAGCTGCAAACGTAAATTTTGCAAAAGTTTCTCGATTCGCGGCGAAGGAAATTCCGCCGACGGCGTTTGTGTTGGTAGACATTGAGCCCCCCAAAAGACAATAAATTGAAATCTAAATAGCCGCGCATACGCAGCCGCCCACCCCGAGCGGCGCACCTATCGGCCAAATACGTTAAAGCTTAGGAATAGCTAGGCGGCGCCCGAGAGCCTAAAGGCCTAACCGAAAGAGACACGGGATTTCTTTCCGCATCCTTCAGAAACGATAGTCGCGCCCCCAGGACAATGCCTTCAGAAAGAACGACAATGGGAGCCGTTCTCGGCATAACAAGACCATTCAATGGCAAACAGAAGACGCAGAAATTCCGCGTCACCCGTCGTTCATCTTGTTCCGGGATATCTGCTTGATCCGACGAAGAACTGGACAAGGATCCATTTAGCGAGCAGAGAAAGAGAATATCCCGCTCGAAAGAATTGGCCTCCGGGGCTTCAGCAGAGCCTGCATAAACGTCAGAGATCTGAGCTGACAGCAGAATATTGACAATAAGAGCGACAAGCACGGTCCAGGCGGAAAAATTCCCCCCACGCCTCTTTAACCGCAGAAATGCTCTTTTTCGCTTTGGCCAAGGCATAAGAATACCCGCGCCCCTCTACCACCCAATCTCAAATACCAAACGAACCAATAAACGACAAAATTCATAATGTAAATTTTTTATATTAGTTTTTTTAAATAATTATCCTAAGTAATTCTAAATTTTAAATTCCGTGTTTAATAACACATTATTTTTTATTTAGTGTGTTTTCCCACACATTAAATAAAACAAAACAACACGCAACAAAAAACCCCGGCTCAATCCTGAACCGGGGTTTTGAAATTTGGTAGCGGAGGACGGACTTGAACCGCCGACACGCGGATTATGATTCCGCTGCTCTAACCAACTGAGCTACTCCGCCATGGAGTTTTGGCCGCGCCGTTTTTTGGTGCGGAGACAGGCGTATACGGTGTCTGGCGGGGTGCTGTCAAGGCGTTATAGCCCTCTTGCCATGACATTTTTTAAGATATCCGTTTAGCCTTCGATCCAGCCACCGCCCAGCACCCGTTCGCCATCGTAAAAAACGCAAGCCTGGCCCGGCGCAATCCCCTGGTGCGGTTCGTCCAGATCGATTTTTGCGCCTTTTTCCCTGCCGTAGAGAGTGGCCGCCACAGGGCTTTGCAGGGAACGCATTTTAACCGTGAGCTTGATGCCGTCTTTTGGCGGCTGATCGCCCTCACCCAACCAGTTGACGTCACTCACATCAAAGCCGGGCTTTTCAAGCGCCTCCTTGGGGCCAGCGATTAGCCGATTGTTGGCGGCATCGATTTTCAGGACATAGTAAATGGTGCCGCCACCGATATTCAGCCCGCGGCGCTGGCCGACCGTATAGTGAATGATGCCTTTATGGCGGCCTATTGTCTCTCCCTCTTGAGTGACAATATCCCCCTCTTTAGCGCTGCCGGGACGGAGTTTTTCAACGACATCGGCATAGGACCCCATAGGCACAAAGCAGATATCCTGGCTTTCCGGTTTGGCGGCGACTTTCAGACCGTGTTTCCCCGCCAACTCACGGGTTTTATCCTTGCTCCTATCACCAAGTGGGAAGCGAATGAATTTCAGCTGTTCCTTAGTGGTGGCGAAAAGGAAGTAGCTTTGATCTTTCTTGTGGTCGGCGCCCCGCAACAATTCCGGCCCATCGTCACCCATGCGCCATTGAGCATAGTGACCGGTGACCAAAAGATCGCCGCCGAGCTCTCTTGCCTTGGTCAGCAGGTCGCGGAATTTCACAGTCTCATTGCACCGGACACAGGGCACCGGCGTCCGCCCCGCCAGATAGGTATCGGCGAAATCTTCGATGACATCGCGCTTAAAGGTCTCTTCCATATCCAGCACGTAATGAGGAATACCCAGCGAATCGGCAACCCGGCGGGCGTCGCGGATATCGACACCGGCGCAGCAGGTATTGCCCCGCGCTATCGCTTCTCCATGATCGTAGAGCTGCAAGGTCAGGCCAACCACATCATAGCCCTCTTCGACCAGCAAAGCGGCCGTGGCCGAGCTATCGACGCCGCCCGACATGGCGACGACGACCCGCGTGTCTTTCGGGGCCTTGTCTATTCCAAGTGAGTTCATATCGTTTTAGGGTCCTGCCCCTAGGACTATTCGTCCTTGCCTAAGTCCATAAAGCCGCTACGGAGATACAAAATGATCTTCCAAATCTCATCGACTTCGAAACGCTTTTCAAAGTCCGGCATGGCGGTGCCGAATTCGTGACCGCCCTCAACGATGCTCCAAAAGAGGAATGGATCGGTTGAAACCGGCATATTGATCGTATAGCCAAGCGGAGCTGGTGGTGGGTTGAAATTCTGACTATCGGGCCCATTGCCCATTCCGCGCAACCCATGGCACCGTACGCAAAAAGCCTCAAACAGCGCCTTGCCATCGCCGATATTATCGTCCGTCGGCTTTAAGGGGTTGCGCAGCTCCCAATATTTTTCTGGAACCCCATGCATTTCCAAATCGTTGGCTTGAGCAGGAAAAACCACAACCCATAAGATCAAAATCGCAAACAGACGCATTGATCAGTCTCGCTCATCCAGCCAAGCCGCCTGAATGGCTTGGAGGACTTTTTCATTGCAGTGCTCTTTATCGTCGTCAAAGTCCGGCAGGTCCATCACCATTTTCCAAAGGTCGGTGAAGCGGATATTGACGATATCCTGCTCTGGATAAGCATCTTCCAGCTCAATGGCAATATCGTAAACATCGGTCCAGCGCAGTCCCATTTACGGCCTCCCTCGGTTTATTTATCGACCTGCATGTTACGGGTCGCAGCCGGTAGAGTCACAACCAAACCATCGAGATCGGAGGTCAAATCGATCTGGCAGCCAAGGCGCGAGGTATGGGTTAGCGCAAAAGCGAGATCGAGCATATCCTCTTCGTCTTCGCTGGGTTCATCCAGTTTGTCGTAGAACTCGGGATCGACGATAACGTGGCAGGTCGAGCAGGCCAGAGACCCTTCACAGGCCCCTTCCAGGTCGATGCTGTTCTGGTGGGCCAGTTCGAGCACCGACACCCCTTCTTTTCCTTCAACTTCCTTACGTTCGCCATCGGGCAGAATGAAAGTCATCTTCGGCATGAGCGAGAACTCCTACTCTTCGCTAATTTTTTCTTCCAGGACATCCACTTCAACTCCGCTTAACGCATCGCGGATACCGCGATCCATACGGCGGGCGGCAAACTCCTGGGTTTCTTTGTCCAAGACATCGACAGCCGCGTCAATCTCTTCACGCATACTGCCCTTGATTGCCTGATCAAGCGCGGTAACGGCGTTATCGACCTTGGCCCGTTCGTCTCCACTGAGCAGATCGCCGTCCACTTGCAGCGCAGCAATAACGGCATTGAGCACACGGGAGGCCTCGACGCGGGATTCGGCCAGCAGCCGATCTTGGATATCGTCTTTAGCGTGAACCATGCTGTCGCGCAGCATATTGGCCATTTCGTCTTCGCTTAGACCGTAGGACGGCTTGACTTCGACCATCTGTTCAACACCGGTGGTTTCCTCCCGCGCGCTGACCGTCAACAAACCATCGGCATCCACCTGGAAGGTGACGCGAATGCGAGCGGCGCCCGCCGTCATGGGCGGAATGCCCTTCAAGACGAAACGAGCCAGTGAACGACACTGATCGACCATTTCCCGCTCACCCTGGACCACATGAATCATCATAGCGGTCTGGCCATCCTGATAGGTGGTGAACTCCTGAGCTTTTGCGACTGGAATGGGCGTGTTGCGATGAATGACCTTCTCGGTCATTTCGCCCATGGTTTCCAAGCCGAGGGACAAAGGCGTCACGTCGAGCAACAGAGTATCGGACCCGACCGTCAGAGCCTCGGCTTGCAGGGATGCACCGACGGCAACCACTTTATCGGGATCGATATCGGCCAGAGGCTCGGAACCGAAGAAGGCTTGAACCTTGCGACGCACCAGAGGCACACGTGTCGAACCGCCGACGAGAACAACCCCTTTGACATCCGAAGCCGTGACTTCAGCATCGTCGAGAACGTGGGAACAAATCTCCAAGGTCCGGTCGACAAACCCTTCAATCAGCTTTTCAAATTCATCACGGGTTAGATCATGAGAGGATGTCTGCCCCCCCGATTCCAGCACCCATTGACCGCTATCTTCATGGGTCAGACATTCCTTGGCGAGCCGTCCGGTCATTAGGGAAACCTTGACTTCATCCCGCGTCAGGTTCACCTCGCCCAAGGTTTTAGCGCGCTCTTTCAGGAAATGTTCGGCAATTGCGTGATCGAAGTCGTCACCGCCAAGCGCCGCGTCGCCACCGGTCGCCTTAACCTGGAAAACGCCTTTTTCCATACGCAGCAAAGAGATATCAAACGTCCCGCCCCCCAGGTCGTAGACCGCGTAGAGACCTTCCGCCCCCTGGTCCAGACCATAGGCCAAGGCCGCTGCCGTCGGCTCATTGATAAGGCGCAAAACCTCCAGACCAGCCAATTGAGCCGCATCCTTTGTCGCCGTACGGGCTGCATCGTCGAAATAGGCCGGCACGGTAATTACCGCCTGCTCGACTTGCTCACCGGCCTCTTCCTCTGCCAGACTTTTCAAGGCGGCAAGAATATCTGCCGAAACCTCAACGGGAGTTTTGCGGTGACCCATCACCTTGATGCGCACCATTCCCGTCTCGCCATCCTGGTAGGGCTCAATTTCAAACGGCATAACGCCAGCCAGGGACTTCACATCTTCCGGCCCCCGCCCCATCAGTCGCTTGATGGAACTCACCACGCTTTCCGGTCGGTCAAGCAACAGGCGCTTAGCCAACCCGCCAACGATAGCCGAACCGTCCGGCGCATAGGCGACTACGGAGGGCACGAGAGCCTCACCCATGTCGTCTTCCAGTACTTTCGGCGCGCCATCCCGGCTGACAGCGATCACGGAATTGGTGGTGCCCAAATCAATCCCGACGGCCACAGCCTTTTTGGCCTCGCCGGTTTCTTCGGGAGCGGCTCCCGGTTCGGTGATTTGGAGAAGCGGGAGAGACTCTTCCTCAGACATTATAACATACTCTTGAGTTTGACCCGATGGGTCTTGGTTTCGTCGGCCATTTTGGTGAGATACTTGAGCCGGGTGGTCAAGCGGCAGGTGGTTTCCCAGTCCTTTTCGGCAAAGGAGCACTCTAGCGCGGCGATGCAGTCGGCGATATCGTCAGACGCTTGCTTGGCCACCTTATCGATGGCTTCCATACTGTCGGCTTCCATCAAGGCTTCACGCATCTCCATGGCTTCCATCAGGAGTTCCTGATCGTTGACCAGATTGCAGCCATCGGGCAATACATCGGTGCCGTGAAGATGCATCAGATAATCGGCCCGACGCAGAGGGTCTTTTAGGGTTTCATAAGCTTCATTTAGGCTGGTTGCCTGAAGCTGAGAAAGCGCTCGCTCCTTACTGCTTCGGGTAACGAAACGGTCAGGATGCAATTGGCGCTGCAAGTCGAAATACAGACGCTCGAGAGCCCCCACATCGACCCGGAAACGGGCCTGAAGGCCAAAACGGGCAAAGTGATCAACCTGCCCTGGCGGCTGCACCGATTTACAGGTTTGGCAAAAAGCCGCACCTTCCCTTACCGGTCCTTTACAGGACCAACAAGGCACAACGCCAACCTTACGCTGACCTTCCGAATTTTCTTCTACCTGACCATGCATGGTTCTTCAGTCATTTCTCCGACGCAACACGACCGTCCATCGAATATCAGGACGGCCGCTGTTTTCGATGAAAATTCACGCCATTAAACGTGGAAGGATTCTCCGCAGCCGCAACGGCCCTTTTCATTTGGGTTGTTGAACACAAACCCTGAGGCCATTTTTTCGGTCACGAAATCCATCTCGGTGCCGAAAATGAACATGGAAGCCTTGGGATCAATGAAAATCGTCACGTCGCCCGCTTCCACCACCTCGTCGAATTCGTTTTTCTCATCGGCGTATTCGATGGTGTAGGACATGCCGGAGCAGCCCTTGGTGCGCACACTCACACGAATGCCCGCAGAGGGTTTTCCACGACTATCCAGCAGCTTGGCAATCTGTGTCACGGCTGCTTCGGTCACGGTAATCGGTGCAGGACGACCATCCATTTTCATCAGTTCCCTTCTTTAGTGAGCCTACTTACCGCGTTTGCCTTTGTAATCGCTAATTGCGGCTTTGATAGCATCCTCGGCCAAGACCGAACAATGGATCTTCACCGGCGGCAAGGCCAATTCTTCGGCAATCTGGGTGTTTTTGATCTCGGCGGCTTCGTCCACGGTCTTGCCCTTGACCCACTCGGTAACGAGCGAACTCGAGGCAATGGCCGAGCCACAGCCGAAGGTCTTGAACTTGGCGTCTTCAATGATGCCTTCCGGGCTGACCTTGATTTGCAGCTTCATCACGTCGCCACAAGCCGGAGCGCCGACAAGGCCGGTTCCAACCTCGTCGGAGTCCTTGTCCATGGTGCCCACGTTGCGCGGGTTTTCATAGTGATCGATCAGTTCTTTACTGTATGACATTTGCTTCCAGTCTCCACAAAAACGTTCGTTTTCTCGACGTTATCTCTAATGTTCGGCCCATTCGATCGATTTAATATCGATTCCTTCTTGCGCCATTTCCCAAAGCGGGCTCATGTCCCGAAGGCGCTGGACTTCCTGAATGATGCGCTCGGCGGCGTAGTCGACTTCTTCTTCCGTACTGAAACGGCCGAAGCCGAGACGCAGCGATGTATGAGCCAACTCGTCTTCAAGCCCCAACGCCCGAAGGACATATGAGGGCTCCAACGAGGCCGACGTACAGGCCGAACCGGATGAAACGGACAAATCGTTGATGCCCATCATCAGGCCCTCGCCCTCAACATAGGCGAAGCTTAGATTGAGGTTGCCCGGCACACGCTGTTCGTGATCGCCATTGAGATAGACTTCAGGCAACGCATCCATAATCCGCTTATACATACGATCACTGAGCATCTTCAGACGTTCGGTTTCCGCCGGCATTTCCTTTTCTGCAATCTCGCAAGCCTCGCCAAGACCGACGCAAAGCGGCGTCGGCAGGGTGCCGGACCGCATGCCGCGCTCCTGGCCGCCACCATTGATCATGGCCTGCAAACGCACACGGGGGCGACGGCGGACGTAGAGCGCGCCAATTCCCATGGGGCCGTAAAGCTTATGGCCCGAAATGCTCATCAGATCGATGTTCATTTCATTCACGTCGAGAGGGATCTTACCCACCGCCTGGGCGCAGTCGGTATGGAAGAAAATCTTCCGCTCACGACAAAGCGCACCGATTTCCTTGAGCGGTTGAATGACGCCGATTTCGTTGTTAACGCCCATGACCGAAACCAACAGGGTTTTATCGGTCATCGCCTCTTCCAACTGCTTCAGGTCGATCAGCCCTTTGTCATTAACCGGCAGATAGGTGACGTCGAACCCTTCCTGCTCTAAATGGCGACAGGTATCGAGCACACACTTATGCTCGGTAACCACAGTAATGATGTGGTTCTTACGGTCCTTATAGAAGTTCGCCACACCTTTGAGCGCCAAGTTGTTGGACTCGGTCGCACCCGAAGTGAAAATGATTTCCTTAGAATCCGCACCGATCAGGTGAGCAATCTGCTCACGAGCCTTTTCCACCGCGCCCTCGGCTTCCCAGCCGTACGGATGGTTACGCGAGTGAGGGTTTCCAAACTTTTCCGTGAAATAGGGCAACATAGCCTCGACCACACGCGGATCGGTCGGCGTGGTTGCCTGATAGTCCAGATATACCGACTTGCCAGTCTTCTTCTTAATGATCGGCTGGGGGGATTGTTCGGTCATTCCACTTCTCTTCTTTCCTGTTTCGCGTTGGCGATGGCTTTAAGCCGCCGCCCCTTCTGGTTTATTTTCAGGAGCCAGACGGCGATAAACTTCCATCCAGGCATCCATGAACTTCTCGATGTCCACCTCGGTCGTCGTTCGGCCGAGGCTGACGCGGATCGCTCCCGCCGCCAGATCATCAGACCATCCCTGGCTTTTCAGCACATGAGAGGCCTTGACCTTGCCCGACGAACAGGCCGAACCGGCGCTGACCATGACACCGGCCAGATCAAGCGCCATCACCAAAGTTTCAGCCTTCAAACCCGGCACAGCGAAGCAACTGGTATTGGGAAGCCTCGGCCTATCCTGGGCGGCGAAAACCGCAGCGGGAACAATTTGGGTGAGGCGGTTTTCAAGATCGTCCCGTAAAACGGCGAGACGTTCCGCACCCTCCAAATCATTCTTCGCCAACTCAGCAGCGACACCAAAACCGACGATGCCGGGCAGATTTTCAGTTCCGGCCCGTTTGCTGCGTTCCTGCCCGCCCCCCTTAATCAGGGGCGCCAACGCAACATCCAACTCATCGGCGATCACTGCGCCAACCCCCTGCGGCCCGCCCAACTTGTGAGCCGAGAGGCTCATCATATGGGTCTGGGCCGACAGCTTGTCCAGAGGCGCCTTGCCGACCAATTGAACGGCATCGCTATGAAGCAACGCACCATGCCGCCGGACCACTTCGGCCACCTTTTCCATCGGCTGAAGAACACCTGTTTCATTATTGGCCGCCATTACCGAAACAAGCGCTTCGCTCCCGCATTCTTCGAGAGTTTTATCGAGCCAATTGAGGTCAACAATTCCATCGCCATCAACCGGAATAAGCTCGGCATGGTCGAGTGCATTGAGCACCGAGGGGTGCTCAATCGCCGAAACGAAAACCCGGCTCCGCCCACAGCCCTTAAGCGCCAACGCATTGGCCTCGGTGCCACCTGAGGTAAAGATTACATGGGCAGGAGGACGGCCTACCAAAGCCGCAACCCGTTCACGGGCCGTTTCCAGCCATCCATGGGCGCGGCGTCCAGCACCATGAACCGACGACGGGTTGCCGCAAAGCGTCAAGACCTCACACACCGCATCGGCGGCTTCCCGTCGAACGGGAGCCGTTGCATTGTGGTCGAGATATGTCGCCTTGCCGATCATTCGCTTTTTAAACTCCTCAGCCCACAGCTGCCCGCTGTTGACCCTGGTGGTGAAGAACGCCGCTACCGCCAAGCACCCTGCGCTCACAGATATCCTCAACGGTTACGGAACTGAGATACAGATAGATTTGGTTGCTCAACTCACCCCAAAGATCATGAGTGAGGCAGCGACTTTTATTGCCACGGCACCCCTCGGGAGAGCCTGGCGTACAGCGCGTTGCGCGGATCGGTTCATCGACGGCCATAATGATGTCGGAAACTCTGATATCCGACGAAACCCGCGAGAGCAGATACCCACCGCCGGGCCCTCTCACGCTTTTAACCAAACCGCCTTTGCGCAAACGCCCGAATAGCTGCTCCAGGTAGGAGAGCGAAATTTCCTGCCGCTCGGCGACGTCCGCCAAGGCCACAGGTTTCCCCTGACTGTGGCTGGCAAGATCGACCATCGCCATAACGGCGTAGCGTCCTTTAGTACTGAGCTTCACGTTTAAACTCCTTCATCTGCCTTCTTAAGCGACCGGCGGGCGGCTCTGCGTCACCGCTTTTTCCCTGCGCCGGCGGCCAGTTTCTTGACCTTCCCTGAAGATGCTTCCTCCCCGGAATCATCTTTGTCTTCCAGCTCGTCAATTCTCTCCATGAGAGCTGAAACCTGCTGCCGCAAGCTATCGATGGACCGCGCCACCGGATCAGGCAAGTCCGCTTTGGGCTGCCCATATGCGACAAATTCTTCTTCGTCCACGTTTTCGCGCATCACCATGCGCGCCGGAATACCGACCACCGTGACACCTTTTGGCACATCATTCAGGACCACTGCATTGGCCCCGACCCGTGCGCCCTCACCCAAGGTCAACGGCCCAAGAACCTGCGCCCCGGAACCGACAATCACACCATCGTGCAAAGTCGGATGACGCTTACCTTTTTCCAGCGAGGTGCCGCCCAGCGTGACGCCCTGATAAAGCGTGACGTCGTTACCGACCTCAGCCGTTTCGCCAATCACAACGCCGGTTCCATGGTCGATGAAAAAGCGCTCGCCAATCGTCGCACCCGGGTGAATTTCGATTCCCGTCGCAATTTTTGCGACATGAGAAATGAACCGCGCCAAAAGACGCCAATCCCGCTTCCACAGAGCATGAGAGATGCGGTAAGCGAACATGGCATGGAGCCCTGGATAGCAAAGGACCACCTCCAGCCTCGAGCGGGCGGCCGGGTCTCTCTTCAAAACAGATTCGATGTCGGCTTTAAAACTATTGAAAACCATTGGTCCCGTTATGCTAGTATCCCGTTCGCGTAAAAGCCCGGCTTTCGGGCTGGCGGAAAGAACATGCTGCAAAGTCAGGCTTTTTTCCAACATCTGCTCCCACCTTCTGGGAACTGATATAGGATACCCGACCAAATTGGTCAAGTTTTATTGGCGTATTTTTTTTGTGGTTATTTCTTTCCTTAAGAATTTCGGTATATAAGGGCGCAATTGAGCAGCCCACCCAAGAACACGGAACGCCATGCCAGAAGTGATTTTCAACGGTCCCGAGGGCCGTATTCAGGGACGCTACAGCCATAGCAAAAAGCCCAATGCGCCCGTCGCGCTGATCCTGCATCCACACCCGGAACAGGGCGGCAATATGAACAACCGAATCGTCTACGCCATGTTCCACGCCTTTGTGAATCGTGGCTTTTCGGTTTTACGTTTCAATTATCGCGGAGTTGGCCGCTCACAGGGCACCTTCGACAATGGTCAAGGTGAGTTAACCGACGCCGCCACGGCGCTCGACTGGATGCAAAGCTTCAATCCCAACGCTAAAACCTGTTGGGTCGCAGGCTATTCTTTCGGCGCCTGGATCGGTATGCAGCTTTTAATGCGCCGCCCCGAAATCAGCGGATTTCTATCGGTCGCACCGCCAGCCAACCTTTACGACTTTTCGTTTCTCGCCCCCTGCCCCTCATCGGGACTATTCGTCCAAGGGGACGCCGACGAACTGGTTACGGAAGAATCGGTCGCCAAACTGGCCGAGAAAATCAGCAGCCAGAAAAACGTCGAAGTCGATTACAGATTGGTCAAAGGCGCGGATCATTACTTTACCAACAACCTCGCCGAAATGATCGGCCATGTAGAAAACTACTTGGACCTGAGATTGGCTGAAGGCTGATTCACCTTCCAATTCTCGAGACATGAGACAGCGGCCACGGCCGCTGTTTCTTTTTTTAGGCTCTAAAGACGGAAAGCCTTCTCCACAGCCGCTTTCTGTTCCGTCAGATCAACCTGCTTCCCTTCCACCAAAGCATTCCACTGGAGAGAAGTCATTTCAAAAACGCAATAGACGGCGGCCTCAGGAGAATTCTTCTCCCAATAACGAACCTTGTCGAGATCATCGGCCAGGATGGCCGAAATGTAATAGTCGAGATGTTTGGCCACATCGCGTTCAAGGTCGTTCAACTCCAAAACCTTTTGCTTGATTTCCCGCTCAAGAAGAATTCCGTCGAGATGAAACACCGTGGTTTCATCCAGCTCGATATCCGTGTGATCCATATAATCGACAATGGCTTTCCCCATGGGAAAGTTGCAAATCACCACGTACATAATTGCCCCGCTTTAAGATCAATGCCGGGCTAAACGCCCGCCGGTTTGTGGAGCCTTAACACCGGTTGTTCCGGGCAGACTCAAAGGAAGCCCCTTAATACTGCGAACAGCCAAATATGCAAAGGCCTGTGCTTCCAGCGCATCGCCCTGCCATCCAACAGCCTCGACAGGCTCAACGGATACCTCAAGGGCTTGGCGTAAAGCCTCCATCATCGCCGGGTTATGCCGTCCTCCACCACAAACCAACCAACGTTCAGGCTCGCTCGGCAAGTGCTCCAGGGCTCTCCCGACGGCTCCGGCCGTAAACGCCGTCAGCAGAGCCGCACCATTAGCCTCGGAAAGTCCGTCGAGAACAGGCGCCACCCAATCGGCGAAGTCATCCCGGTCGAGAGATTTTGGTACGGGTTTGCGAAAATATTCATGGCCCAAAAGGTCGGTTAAACGGAGTGCGTCAACTTGTCCCGCATAGGCTAATTTTCCATCGCGGTCACAGCTCTGGCCACTCTTTTTTCGGCACCAATCATCAAGTAAAGCGCTAGCCGGTCCCGTATCGAAGGCCAAAATTTCGCCATCCTCTTTTCCCAGCCAAGTGACATTCCCAACACCGCCAAGATTGAGTACGGCCAGAGGACGGGCCAGTTCCGCAGCAAGAGCAGCATGATAGAGAGACGCAAAAGGCGCTCCCTCCCCGCCTGCCGCAACATCGGCGCTACGAAAGTCGAACACCACATCGAGATCGGTCGTTTGGGCCAATTTCTGGCCGTCGCCAAGCTGAACGGTTACCCCATTATTCGGATCGTGAAAAACCGTTTGCCCGTGAAAACCAACAAGGTCTACCGATGAATGCGCAATATGGTTTTCTTCCAAAAAGCGCAGCACAGCCTTTGCATGGCAAGCCGTGACCATTTCTTCGGCTTTCGCATCAACGGTTGAGCTCCCCAAAGCCGCTGCGATAATTTGACGCTCTTCTTCGCTGTAGCCATAAGACGCCCATGGTCCTGGACGGCAAACATTTTCACCGTCCGTCGAAAGTAAGGCGACATCGATCCCATCGATTGACGTGCCGCTCATCAGGCCGATGCAGGTCTTCAAGTCCTGTGTTCCCATTGATCCTTCGCTTACCGCGTTGTGCCATCGCAACGATTGTGCTAACGAGAGCGCCGTTCGGGCTACTCTCGAACATGTTGACGAATCCAAACTCCATCATGCAAGGCCGGGACGCCCCATGACTACCTATAAATCAGATTTTGTGCGCGCCGTCGTCGAACGCGGTTTTCTTCACCAGTGTACCGACTTGGAAGCCCTGGACGAATTAGCCTCCCAAGGCCCTTTGACCGCCTATATCGGGTTTGACTGCACCGCGCCCAGCCTGCATGTGGGGTCCATGGTGCCGATCATGCTGCTGCGTTTGTTCCAGCAGACCGGTCACAAACCGATTGTGTTGATGGGCGGGGGCACCACAAAAATTGGCGACCCTTCCGGCAAGGATGAGTCGCGCAAAATGCTGACCGAGGAGCTGATTGCCGAAAATATGGCTGGCATTAAGAAGGTCTTCGCCAAATTTCTGACCTTCGGCGACGGCCCTACGGATGCCGTTATGGTCAATAACGACGACTGGCTGAAGAACATCAATTACATCGACTTCCTGCGCGATTACGGCCCCCATTTCACCATCAACCGCATGCTGGCCTTCGATTCCGTCAAGCTGCGGCTTGATCGGGAACAGCCGCTGACTTTCCTTGAGTTCAACTACATGATTCTTCAGGGCTACGACTTCCTGGAGCTTAACCGCCGCAACAATTGCGTTCTCCAAATGGGCGGGTCCGATCAGTGGGGCAATATCATCAACGGCGTCGAATTGACCCGACGCGTCGACGGCAAACAAGCATTCGGCCTGACGGTCCCCCTGATGACAACCGCCTCAGGCGCTAAAATGGGCAAAACCGCCGATGGCGCCGTTTGGCTCAACGAAGAAATGCTCAGCCCCTACGAATACTGGCAGTACTGGCGCAACACGGAAGACGCCGACGTGGGCCGTTTTTTACGCCTGTTCACCGACCTGCCGCTCGACGAAATCGCCGAGTTGGAAAAGGCCGAAGGCGCTGAAATGAACGAAGTTAAAAAACATCTGGCCAATGAAGCGACAAAGCTTTGCCGCGGCGAGGAAGCCGCGAAGGCCGCAGCCGAAACCGCACGTAAAACATTCGAAGAAGGCGCACTGGGCGACGACCTGCCGACCACTGCCGTTCCCAAGACTGAACTGGAAGCAGGCATCCCCGCCTTTACCTTATTCCACAAAGCCGGTCTTGCCGCTTCAGGCGGTGAGGCGCGGAGACTGATCAAGGGAGGCGGCGCAAAGCTCAACGATATTAAGATTGAAGCCGAAACCCAAACCATCTCTCTGGCCGACATGAACGATCAGAACGTGATCAAACTGTCGGCGGGCAAGAAGCGCCACGCCCTTGTGAAAGCGGAATAGCCGGTTTAGTGCTGGCTTTTCTCAGCGCATTTGACGCAAAGCGGGGTTGCCGGATCAAGCTCTAGACGTTTGGCGGGAATTTCCGCATCACAAGCGATGCAGAACCCATAATCTCCTTCGCCCATACGATTGAGCGCCGCTTCGATCCTGCCTAGCTCAATAACACGACGCCGTTCGGTTTCCACCGCCATGGCCTGAACCTGCATGGCGTCCATCCGGGACAACCGGCCGACGGTCGTCTGATCGAGCTCTACAGCCGCGCGTTCTTCCTTGGTATTTTCTTCATCGGTCAAAAGAAGCTGTTTTTCATCGAGAAGCTTCTTTTTCAAGGCCGGTAAATCAAGATCTGGTCTGTCGGTCACGGCCCCTCCTATTCAAAATGATAGCTCGGCAAATTTATATCTCCCTCATACTCCGGCGGTAAGACATCTGCCCCTTTGAAAATATTTCGCAAAAAGCTCGGCGCCAACGCCGTTAAAGGATCGACTTTCGCAACCGGTTTCGTCAAGGCCCCGGAAACTTGGTAGTTGGCGGCAAAAATCCCACCGCCCTCCTCACCACCGCTGAAAAGCCCACCGATCAAAGGAATTTTGCCCAAAAAGCTATTAACCAAATAAGCAGGTACGATCGTCCCCTTAAGATCGATGAACTCGGCATCCGTATAAACCTTACCGGAAGCCGTTAGCCCTAAAGAGGTTCCGTTGGCTCTGGCGTCATTAAGCTCGAGCACCCCCTGGCTGTGCACAAAAGGAGCATCCAGTGTATTGAATGACAATCCATCGCCGCCCATCGCCTCCAAAATACCGGTTAAGCCAATCAAAGAAACCAAGTGGGCGAGAACCGGCATCCTGGTTACTCTGAAATCACTGACATTTAAGCGCCCCGTGAGTGGCGACCCAGGCAAAGTATCGTCAAACGTGCCAGTCAGCTCCAGCGCGCCTCCTGTCATATTATCCATCAAATCAAGCACATCAAGACTGGCCCCGGCATCATCCGATGTGATGAGCAGAGTCCGCTTCTCTCCCGAAGGCTGGATAAGCAGCCGAACCGTTTTCCCCTGTCCAACCGTTCCCTGCAACACTGCCGACCGCCAAACATTGCCATCATAGGCAAAAGCCCCCGTTGCCTGTTTCAACAGCCGCTCAGGTCCCAGCCAAACGTTTCCTAAACTGAAAGAAAAAACCAGCGGCGGCATTTTTGTATCGCCCATTTTAGCCAGCGCCCCCTTCTGGGCATCGAACAAAGAGCGGCGCACTGGCGTCAAATCCAGCCCCTCGCCATCTAAGTCGACATCCCAACCGCCTTTTCCATCAGGCACGACAACGCCTCGAACCGAGGTCCGCCCTTTTTTCAGTTGATTGACGCGAACTTCCTTCAGCCCATCACCTTTTGGTTTGAGAAGGATGCGGCCATCCGCCGTCAACTGCTCAGTCTTAACATCGAAATGATCGACACGCCGTACCACGCCGTTTTCAATGGAAATCTCAACATTCGCAGCGCCGGGCGATCCTTTTTCTTTGCGCCACTTGAATAGAGGCAACGCCAAGTCCGTTCCGGTGAGATCAAGCGCAGCCGTCATTTTAGCTTTGTTTTCTTTGTAGCGCGTAACAATCACATCCGCCGCCGTCACGCCATTAAGATACCCGCCCGAGAAAGGTGGAAAATCCAGTTTCAACTCATTTGTTAATTGCGTCTGGTCAACTTCGCCATGGAGAGAGTAGCGGGAAACGAATGGTGCTTTAGGACTAAAGTTTTCACGCCAACGTAAGGCGACGGGGATGGTTCCGATGGTACTTACCCCCCCAATATCCATCCTTTCCCGATCAGCCGTAAGGGTCATTTTGCCCTTGCTGATGCCAAGGCCCAAAATAACATCTTCTATGGCGACATCGCGCAACTCGGCGCTTGCCGAAACATCAACCTGATCAAACCTCAAGTCATCTATCAGCAGAAACTCCAAATTCAATTCAGCCGATGCCCGCCCACTTGTTTTTTGGGGATCGATACCAAGTTCACTGGCGAAACCCAAAGGTTCGCTGTCAATCAACTCAAGCGCATCCTGAACCGGCCCCTCGACCAACAGCTTGATCTCCGCCGTTTGGTCATACTTGTCCAGACCTCGAATATTGACATAGCCCTCCTTGATACTTAGCCCCTTGCTTTTGCCGTTAAGGATTTGAATATCAAAACGCTTAGCGTCAAAAACGGCATGAGCTTTTGCTTCCCGCCCTTTCGGCATAGGAGGCAGATAATCGACTGTAACTCCTTCGGCGTCTATTTCACCAGTCAGATGCGTAACGACAACCTCCCCCTCCTCATCAACCTTCGCCGTTATTTCCGCGCGAGCCTGAGAAATTTGACCGTCAGACAGATGCTCGGTGACCCAAAGCCAGGCATCTTCCCCCAGGTTTTTCGGCCAGTAGTCTGCCACCCTATCCAGCGGCACCCCTGACAAGGTTCCCTTCGCCTCTAAAGAAATTTCTCCACCTATGCCATCAACCCGCGCAGTTAATTCCGCCTGCGGACCGGCAAGGTCAAACACCAACTTTGGTAAAGATAAATGGCCGGTCGCCGCCTGATGATATGAAAGGCTCCCCGTTATGCTACGCAGAGGCATGGCATGGGAAATCGGCTCAGGCACTTGAACAAGCCCCCCTTCCGCGAGAAGCAACGCAAACTCATTAACGGTTATTTCTCCCGTATCCCGATCATAAAGCCCATCAAGCAGCACCTCATCGACCTGAAGCACCTGCTCGACAGGTTCAGGAAGCCCGAGTTCTCCTTTCCCGCCATGCAGAGAGAATGTTAGCTCATCAAGGCCCCATTCATTGGTCAAGGTGCCTGCAACGGTTCCCCCGACAGGAATTCTGACCTCCTCCAGGGGAGAAAGATTTGGCATAAGCTTAGCCAGCACCGTCGGCACGATACGGTTGAAATCGATCCCGAAATCGACCCGTTTGTTTTCGCCTCCGTAATTGGCGACGCCGGTCATCTGGAGCGGCTGACCGTCCACTTCCAACGCAACAGAGGCCTCGGCGTGAAGGCCTTCCTTGTCGCGATGAACGTAAAATTCCGACCCAGGCGCTACCCAAGAACGGCCAGAGCCGATATCAACGATGACAAAATCCGCATTGACGATACTCACACGACGGATATAGGTCAGCGGCTTTTCCGGATCGGGAGGCGAACTCATCATGTTGACGACCTTCGCCAAGATCGCCTTAAAAGCTTCCTCTGCGGCTTCTTTACCCTTTTCTTTTTCATCGCCAAAACCGACCGTAATGTCACCATCGGCATTACGGACAAGACGGAGACGCGGAGAGAACAGTTCAATATCACGAGGCGCAAAAACGCCCTTCAACAAAGCCCTGGCGCTGGCGGAAAGCGAAAGTTCTGGAATGCCTGCAATCAACGCATCTTCACTATCCAGAACGCGCGCGCCTTTCAGGCGCACATCTAGGTTTCGACGCCACCCCTCCCAGATCAAAATAGTTTCGGAAATTGTTACCTTGAAACCAGCCTCAGCCGGTGAAAGCGCCGTTTCGATATAGGGGGTGAGAAACGGCAGAGTAATAGGGCCACTGGACAGCTTCCAACCGGCATACCCCAGCACGATTGCCATACCGGCCCCCAATCCGCCGACAATTTGGATAAGCGCGCGGAGCGTTTGCCGTATCACCCAGTCATCCTTTTTAGTTTCTCCATATATTTACCGGCGGAACTAAACCAATCTTGACCCCGCCCTTCCCTTCGCGCAGTGTTCGCAGGAAAAGGATCGAAGAAAAGAATGACCAAATTTTACCGACTCTTTAGCCAAAGCCAACTCCCTTCGAGCAGCGATGCCGAGATGGCCCGAATCAACCACGAACACTGGCGGGATGCACTGAGCTCGGCAGAGCCCTCGATCACCTCCAAAGGCCTGAAAATCCTGGAGAGTGTAGAGGGGATGGCTTTGCTTGACGCCGTATTCGGCAATAGCCCGTTTTTGACTCAATGTTTAATAAAACACCCAGCTTTTAGCTGCCTCCTGTTAACCGAAGGCCCCGAATCGGCCTTGGAAACCATCAAACAAGACCTTTCGACCCTTGACGAACAACGCCCGGAACTCCCCGAAGTATCGGTCGCTCTCCGAGTGGCTAAACGCAAAATAGCCTTAACGACGGCATTGGCCGATATCACCCATCACTGGCCTTTGATGACCATTACCGAAACTCTTTCCGACTTTGCCGGACAGGCGCTCGACATGGTCTGCCGTCCCCTGCTTCGACAAGCGGCGCGGGCGGGCAAGATAAATCTCCCTGATGAAGAAAACCCACTTCTCGGCTCTGGACTGGTAATCCTCGGCATGGGCAAGCTCGGAGCGAGAGAACTTAACTACTCCAGCGACATCGATCTTATCGTGCTTTACGACGATGAAATCATAGAAACCGACCGCCCCGAAGACCTTCAGCAGACATTCATTCGGCTAACGCGCAATATGGTCAAGGCGATGGATGACCGAACGGTCGATGGCTATGTCTTTAGAACCGACTTGCGATTAAGGCCCGATCCGGGTTCGACCCCTCTGGCCCTTTCGGTCATGGGCGCCGAACTCTATTACGAAAGCATCGGACAGAACTGGGAACGCGCCGCCATGATCAAGGCTCGCCCCGTCGCGGGCGACATTGAGGCTGGCAAAGGGTTTCTTGGACGCCTCAAGCCATTTATCTGGCGGAAAAATCTCGATTTCGCCTCGATTCAGGATATTCACTCCATTAAGCGCCAAATCAACGCCCACCGAGGCGGCTCCCAAATTGCCGTCAACGGGCATAACGTAAAATTAGGCCGCGGCGGTATTCGCGAAGTGGAGTTTTACGCCCAAACCCAGCAACTCATTTGGGGTGGCCGCGACCCAAGTCTGAGGGAGATCAGAACCCGCGATGCCCTGGCCGCTCTCGCTAAATGCGGCCGAATCACCCAAGAAACGGCGGACGAACTCACTCAGTCTTATGATTTTTTGCGCTGCGTCGAACATCGCATCCAGATGACCGACGACAACCAGACCCACGCTATCCCGGAGAACGATCACGATACCCGGCGATTGGCTCTGTTTCTTGGATACAACGACACGGCGAGCTTCGAAAATGACCTGCTTTTCCACCTGGGCCGAGTTGAAGAGCATTATGTCGATCTTTTCGAAGAGGCCCCCACTCTAAGCGGTACGGGACTGGTTGAGGGCAATTTGGTTTTCACCGGAGGCGAGCCGGACCCAGACACCTTGAAAACCCTTGAAAAAATGGGGTTCAAGAATGCCATGGCGGTCGACACGACAATACGCGGATGGCATCATGGACGGTACCGCTCAACCCGTTCGACCAGAACCCGCCAAATGCTGACCGAACTGATGCCGGTTTTGCTTGGCTCACTCGCCAAGATGGCCGACCCGGATGCGGCATTTAATAAGTTCGATGAGTTTTTGGCCAATCTGCCGAGTGGCGTTCAGCTTTTTTCGATGTTTACATCGAACCCCCAATTGCTTGGTTTGCTAGCCGAATTAATGGGGGGCGCTCCAAAACTGGCATCCCACCTATCGCGCCATTCGGCCTTGCTGGAAAGCGTCCTGACATCGGATTTTTTTGCCGCTCCTCCTGAATCGGAAATCCTCAAACAAGAGCTCCAACAAGCATTCAATCAATCCCGTGATTTTCAGGACGACCTCGAAATTGTCCGTCGCTGGGCAAATGACCGCAAATTTCAGGTCGGCGTACAAAGTCTCCGCAGCCTTATCGACGCAGAAGGCGCTGGCATCGCCTACAGCAATATTGCCGATGTCGCCTTAAGCGGTCTTAAGCCCCGGATCGAAGATGAGTTCTCCAAGACCCACGGAAAACTCCCTGAAAGTGAAATGGCGATTATCGCCATGGGAAAACTCGGCGGGCGGGAAATGACCCCGAGTTCCGACCTCGACCTGATTTATGTGTATGACGCAACCGATGGCGAAGCACAGTCGGATGGTCGCCGTCCGCTGACCGCCACTCAATACTTCGCCCGGTTGAGCCAAAGACTGATCAACGGCATCACGGCCCCCATGGGAGATGGGATGCTCTACGAAGTCGACATGCGCCTCAGGCCATCGGGGAACTCAGGCCCTATCGCCACAAGCATGAGTTCTTTTATCCAATATCAAGCCGAATCTGCCTGGACCTGGGAACACATGGCCCTGACACGCTCACGAGTTATTGTCGGCCCTGCCGAACTGAAAGAAAAGATCGAACGAGTGGTCGAGCACGTCCTTACCCGCGAAAGGGATGCAGAAAAACTAACCGTGGCCGTGGCCGATATGCGAACACGCATGGAAAAAGAACACGGAACCAAGTTCATTTGGGAGGTCAAGCATCGACGCGGCGGGCTGATAGACATCGAATTCATTACCCAATTTTTGCAGCTGAAGCACGCAGCGCAACATCCCGATATTTTATCCCAAAACACATCGGAGGCCTTGAGGCGAGTGACGGAGAAAGGCCTGATCGACCCGTCGACCGGCGCATCACTGCTTTCCGCACTAAAGCTCTGGCAAACCATCCAGGGCCTTTTACGCTTAACCATTGAGGGATATTTCAACAAAGGACGAGAAGAAGAAATTTCGCCGGCACTTCAGGAAATTCTCGCCCGTGCAACGGGAACTACGGACTTCGCCAGTCTATTGAAACACATGGATGAAACCGCCCAACGCGCCCATGGACACTTCGTTGATCTCATTGAACGTCCGGCCGAGAGCTTACGCGACAAATTCAGCGATGAAGAAATCTTATAATATCGACCCCATCAATCTTTCTGAATACAGCCTAAGCCTTTAATCACATCCTGAACGGCGCAGTTTTTGCCTTTGTATTCACATGAAGACTCCTGCTTTTCATGACAACGCTCGTAAACTTTGATGACACTCATGGCTATGCCTTTCCGGTCATGTTCAAGATGGTGTAACGCCGTTTGCAGAGCCTCTTCGCAATTTATTTTTTTTGGCATTTCATCTCCCAGTACATTTACTGCCTGCGAAAACACCTCACCCCTTCATCATATCCAACCTATCACCACACGCAATTAGTGCATAGTTTTTTAGGTTGATTTCACACGAGTGTGAGCCAAAACTTCTATATTGATTCTTAATTACCGAGCAAAGCGCTGAACGATAAAATGACAGACCTTAAAATCAATGATCTTGCCCCCAACTTCACCTTACCGACCGACGGAGGAGGAACGCTCTCCCTGACCTCCTTAAAAGGCAAAAAGGTCGTCCTGTTCTTTTACCCGAAAGACAACACATCGGGCTGCACCAAGGAAGCCATCGGCTTTAGCGAAACGATAAAGAAATTCGAGGACTGCAATACGGTTGTGCTCGGCGTTTCCAAGGACAGTGTGAAAAGTCATGATCGTTTCGTCGAAAAACAGGGCCTGAAGACCAAGCTGATTTCGGACGAAGAACTGGAGATCATCCAGGGCTATGGCGTTTGGAAAGAAAAAAGCATGTACGGCCGCAAGTTCATGGGTGTGGAGCGCTCCACCTTTCTTATCGATGAAGAAGGTAAAATCGCCAAAATCTGGCGCAAGGTCAAAGTGACGGGGCATGTGGAAGAGGTACTCGAGGCGGCAAAAGCCTTATAATGCCCCCTCTTGGGACTGGCCGGGTTCGTTCAACCCGGCCGAGCCTTCTTAACTTTCGCTGCCGCCGCCGACACGCTGCGCAAGAGCGGCGGCCATGAAGTCGTCGAGGTCTCCATCCAATACGGCCTGCGTATTGCTGGTTTCCGTATTTGTCCGGAGATCTTTGATCATCTGATAGGGCTGTAAGACATAAGAGCGAATCTGATGTCCCCAGCCAATATCGGTTTTGGCCTCATGCTGGGCCTGCGCTTCTTCCTCGCGCTTTTGCAGCTCCAACTCATAAAGTCGGGCCTTTAGCATGGACCATGCCTGGGCACGGTTTTTGTGTTGCGAACGGTCGTTCTGGCACTGCACGACGATGCCCGTCGGCGTATGAGTCAGGCGAATGGCGCTATCGGTCTTGTTAACGTGCTGCCCACCCGCACCGGAGGCACGGTAGGTATCCACCCGAACATCCTTCTCTTCGATCTCGATATCGATATTCTCGTCGATAACCGGGTAGATGCCGACCGAGGTAAAACTCGTATGCCGCCGCGCACTGGAATCGAAAGGCGAGATTCGAACAAGACGATGCACACCGCTTTCAGTTTTGAGCCAGCCATATGCATTGTGGCCCGATACCTTCATCGTGGTCGACTTGATACCGGCTTCTTCGCCCGGACTTTCTTCCATCATGTCAACCTTATAGCCCCTGCGATCAGCCCAGCGACTATACATCCGGCGTAGCATTTCAGCCCAGTCCTGGGCTTCCGTGCCGCCAGCGCCCGCATGAATTTCAAGATAGCAGTCGTTGGCGTCGGCCTCGCCGGAAAGCAGAGTTTCAATTTCCTGCTTGGCCGCCCATTCTTTCAATTCGGTCAGCGCGTTTTCCGCTTCGGCGACGACTTCGTCGTCCTCTTCGGCTTCGCCCATCTCAATCAGTTCAAGATTGTCAGAAAGCCCCTGCTCAACCCGGTCGATCGCTTTGATCCCCCCATCGAGGCGGGTCCGCTCACGCATAACTTCTTGGGCTTTAGCCGAGTCGTTCCACAGATCGGGATCCTCGGCGAGATGGTTCAATTCATCCAGTCTACGTACAGCTTGGTCGTAGTCAAAGATGCCTCCTCAGCAGTTCCAACGACTGCTTGATCTCTTCGGCCAGGGCCTCGATTTCTGCGCGCATAGCGTCCTCTTTTGATTTGATTCTTCAGGTCTTTTAGCCGTTTCGGCAATGCTAGTAAAGACCGCCGGTGCCGGTCGATGGAAGCCCCTCACCTGCCGGAGTAAGACTATACCCCTGCCCCTGAATAACTTGGCTTTCACCCGTCGGGACCCGCCCCGGCTTAAAGGGTTCAAGGATCACATTTTTGTCTCCAGGTCGGGCCAATTGACCGGTTTTCGCATTGACCCGCACAAGGCGAACGCCTGAGGGAATTCGGAAAGGAATGGCCGGTTTTTCGGCCAGCGCACGTTCCATAAAGCCCTTGAAAATCGGCGCTGCAACATTGGAGCCGGTTTCCCGGGATCCCAGTGTCCGCGGCGTATCGAAACCGGCAAAAACACCAACGGCCAAGTCGGGACTGAACCCGACGAACCAAGTATCGAAACTGCTGTTGGTCGTCCCGGTTTTTCCGGCAAGCGGAATGCCCAACCAGCCAATCCGTCGACCGGTTCCCCGCTTGACTACCCCTTCAAGCATGGAAACCACCTGATACGCACTTGCCGGATCGGTGACAGGCTCGCGAATATCTTCCAATAACGGCACCGACTGATCGGTCCAGAAGGTAGCCAGACACCCATCGCAGTCACGGGTATCATGCCTAAATACGGTAATGCCATTGCGGTCCTGAATCCGGTCGATCAGGGTTGGTACAATCCGTTTGCCGCCATTGACCAGCATGGCATATGCCGTGGTCAGGCGCAGCAAGGTTGTCTCTCCGGCCCCCAACGACATGGAAAGAGTCGGCGGCAAATGATCGACAATGCCAAACTGTCGAGCATATTCGGAAACCTTTTCCATGCCGATAGTCTGGGCCAACCGGACAGTCATCAAGTTGCGGGACTTCTCAATCCCCAGCCTCATGGTGCTGGGGCCGTAGAATTTTTTGGTGTAGTTGGCGGGCCGCCATTTAGGCAGCCCCGGCCCCTGATCGATCACAAAAGGCGCATCCAAAATCAGCGTCGAGGGTGTATAGCCGGAATCGAGCGCCGCTAGATAAACGAACGGTTTGAAAGCCGACCCCGGCTGACGGGCGGCCTGGGTCGCCCGGTTGAACTGGCTCATGGCGTAGTCATAGCCGCCCGACATGGCGAGAACCCGGCCCGTGTGCGGGTCCATAGCAATCACACCGCCCTGAATGGCCGGAATTTGGCGCAAACCATAGGTACCTTCGGGGTAAGGTTTGGATTCTTCGCCTTTTTTAGCCGAAGGTGCGTGGCTCACCGCCTCAACCGCCACGACATCGCCTTCGGCCAGCGCATCACTTATTTTGCTCACGGGAGGGCCCAATTTCTGATCTTCACGCCACTCCCGCGCCCAACGCGCTTCAGCCAGAGGGATTGTGCCGGTCGTCCCATCGGCAAAGGCAATATCGGCCGCCCCGGAGGAAATCCGCATAACAACGGCCATCCTCCAAGGGTCCAGCCCTTTGGGCGTCTCCACCTGGGCGAGCCGCCCCGGCCAGTCTCCCGGTGTATCGAAATGAGTGATTGGCCCCCGCCAACCGTGCCGTCGGTCATAGGCAATCAGGCCTTTGCGCAATTCTTCGTCGGCAATCGTTTGCAGTCTGGGTGACAAGGTCGTGCGCACCGACAGCCCGCCCGTATAAAGCTCGTTCTCACCATACCGCTCGGCCAACTCCCTGCGCACTTCTTCGGCAAAATAATCAGCGGTAACGAATTCTGTTTCCTTGCGTTTTTCAACAATCAGAGGCTGATCCATGGCGTTATCCGCTTCGGATGGTTTGATAACGCCATCTTCCAGCATCCGCCGGACGACCCAGTTACGCCGTTCCACAGCCGCTTTGGTCTTCGTCAGTGGATTGTAGTTATTGGGCGCTTTGGGCAAAGCCGCCAAAAAGGCTGTTTCGGCAATCGTCAACTCGTCCATGGACTTATTGAAGTAGTTAAGCGCGGCGGCAGCCACACCATACGACCCGAAACCGAGATAAATTTCGTTGAGATAGAGCTCCAAAATCCGGTCTTTGGAAAACGCCCGCTCAATCCGAAACGAAAGGATTGCCTCCTTGATTTTGCGCTCAATGGAAACTTCATTGGTCAGCAAAAAGTTCTTGGCGACCTGCTGTGTAATAGTCGAAGCGCCGACGGGACAACGGTTGCTGCCAATATTCTTCAGATTGACCAAAACCGCCCGGGCGACACCGCTGAAATCGATTCCGGGGTGATAGTAGAAGTTCTTGTCTTCTGCCGATAAGAAAGCGCGGATAACGCGTTGCGGCATCGCCTTGATTGGCACAAACACCCTTTTTTCCGTCGCGTATTCCGCCAACAACCGACCATCGCCTGCGTGAATACGGGTCATAACGGCAGGATCGTAATCGGCGAGCTGGGTATAATCGGGCAATCCCTGCCCATACTTCCAGAAGACGTATACCCCGCCGCCAGCACCGAATAATGCAAGCAGGATAAGAATGCTCAACAATGCAAAAAGTGATCTCAGCATGTCAGGAGGTATCGTTCGTCCGGGTTTCTCAAATCTATTCGCGCCTACTCTAAGCTAACACTTAGGTTTAGCAAGGGGGCGTTGCCTTAATGCCCATAAAAATAGGGTATTTTGTTGGCCAAAAGCGGCACGGTTTATTGGTTTTGCAGTTTCGCCAATCGGGTGAAATAAGAATCGACCGCCGACTGAATGCTCGAAGCAATGCGTCGCTGGTATTGCGCACTGTGAAGACTCTTGTCGTCATAGTGATTGGAAAGGAAGCCCAACTCGATCAGCACGGAAGGAATATCGGGCGCTTTCAAAACAGCAAAACCGGCAAAGCGGTGCGACCGCCGCAAGACCTTAACCTTGTCTTTCATTTCATCGACAAGCATGGCCGCAAACCGGGCCGATTGGTTCATCGTCTCCCGTTGCGCTAAATCGATAAGGATATTGGTAACTTCCTGGCTTTCATGGGTCAGGTCGATCCCCGCGATAACGTCCGCCTTGTTTTCGCGTTCCGCCAGATCAGCCGCTTCCTTATCCGACGCTTTCTCCGAAAGTGTATAGACAGACGCTCCGCGGACTTTTCGGTTTTTGATTGTGTCGGCATGGATGGAGATGAAGAGATCGGCATTGGCTTCCCGGGCGCGAGCCACCCGGTCCCTTAATCGAATGAAGATGTCCCGGTTACGGGTCAGGCGCACTTCATAGCGCCCCGTGGCTTCCAGAGACTTTTTCATCTCTCGCGCCACCTTAAGCGTAACGTGCTTTTCGTAGCGCCCGGAAACGCTGATAGCGCCAGGATCGACGCCTCCGTGCCCAGGGTCGATGACGATAATTTTCTTGGCGTTCTTTGGTTTTTGCTTCGGCGCAACGTCCATATGCGGGAATGTCGGTCCCGGCTGAGCCGCCGCCGGAGGGGGCGCTGAAGGTTTCCGTTCCTTCATTTCCTTGACGAAACTGGCCGCGCTCGTGGCAGACAGATCGACGACGAACCGATAAGCCTTCTTTCCCGAAGGCGGTAGAATAAAAGCTTTTTTGATTTCTACAGGTCCCGTCGCGTCAATCACCAGACGCGACGTGCCGGGAATAAACAGGCCATACCGATAATTGGAAATAACGCCACGCTTCTTGCGCAATCCATTGCTACTGACTTTCCAGTCAATCTCGGGAAGATCTATCACCACCCGATAGGGATTTTGCAGGGTAAACATCCGGTAGGTGATTTTTTCCGAAAGGTCGATAACAAACCGCGTCTTGTCGGAATGTTCGGCAATCCGAACTTCCGTCGCAGACGGCTTGGCCAAGGCTTCCCCCGCAGAAACGGAAAGGGCCGCAATCAGGACACAGATTCCCCCAAGGAATCCCCAAAAGCGCCTCCGAGAGAGAGCGTTGATCAACTCGTTCATCTTAGAAACCACATTAACAACCGGCCCAAAATCCTATTGCTCGATACTGGCGAATAGGAATGCAAACGTCACTTTTGCAATAAGTTGATTGTGGAAAGAAAAAGCTACCGTTATGTTAACGCCGCGTAGAAGTGAATCGAATGATTCGCAAAAAGGCGAATAACTCTGGAATTCTCAAGGTTTTCCCCTATCATACGCGAATATTTTTAAGTCCTTCCGATACGGATTTTTTCGGCTCGGAAGTTTTGTGATTCTCGTTATATCGAGGAGTTTCGATGCCGGTATTGGCAGCCCATCCGCATAATGTCACCCCCTTTAAGGGGATGATCACCCGGAGTTTATTCTCTGGGAGGATGCCCGTTGGCGCCACCGGTTCCATAAGAAAATTACACGGCAACCACCCGCCCGGAAACGAGAGCGGACAGGGCCGTGCTTGGAGTTTTACCTTACAATGGCAACCAGACGGATGCTTATCGACGCAACACACCAGGAGGAGACCCGGGTCGTCGTACTCAATGGAAATAAACTAGAGGAATTCGATGTCGAGTCCGCCAGCAGGCGGCAACTGAAGGGAAATATCTATTTAGCCAAGGTCACGAGGGTCGAACCGTCCCTCCAGGCGGCCTTTGTTGAGTATGGCGGAAACCGACACGGCTTCCTGCCCTTCAGCGAAATCCACCCCGACTACTTCCAAATTCCAGTCGAAGACCGGGAGGCTATTAAAGCCGAACAAAAACACGACGACGACGATGAGACAGAACTCGCCGAAGGTGAAGAAAAGGAAGTTGAGGAACTGGGTGGCGAGGACATCGCCGAAGAGGCCGGGCAACAACGCAAGGTTATTTCCCACCGCAACTACAAAATTCAGGAAGTTATCAAACGGCGACAAATCCTGCTAATTCAAGTAGTTAAAGAAGAACGCGGCAACAAAGGCGCGGCCCTTACCACTTATATTTCGTTGGCCGGACGTCACTGCGTTCTGATGCCCAATACGGCGCGCGGCGGCGGCATCTCCCGCAAAATCACCAGCGCTAAGGACCGCCGCAGGCTCAAAACCATCCTGGCCGAGCTCAATTTGGCTGAAGGCATGGCAATGATCGTGCGAACCGCCGGTGCCGAACGCTCGAAAGCCGAAATCAAGCGAGACCATGAATATCTGACCCGTCTATGGGACACCATCCGCAGCCAAACGCTTGAATCAACGGCGCCATGCTTGATTTACGAAGAAGCCAATCTGATCAAGCGGTCCATTCGCGACCTTTACAGCCGCGACATCGAGGAAATTGTCGTCGAGGGCGATTCCGGTTACCGGGCGGCCAAAGACTTTATGAAAATGCTGATCCCCAGCCATGCGAAAAAGGTTCAGCCTTATAAAGACGAGAATATGCCGCTTTTTCACCGCTATCAGGTGGAAGGCCAACTCGACGCCATGCACAGCCCAACCGTACAGCTCAAATCGGGCGGTTATATCGTCATCAACCCGACAGAAGCCCTGGTTTCGATCGATGTGAACTCAGGCAGAGCGACCAGAGAACGCAACATCGAAGAAACGGCGCACAAAACCAACCTTGAAGCGGCCGATGAAATCGCCCGTCAACTCAGGCTGCGCGACCTCGCCGGACTGATCGTCATCGATTTCATCGATATGGAAGGGAACCGGAACCAAAATTCGGTCGAGCGACGTCTCAAGGAAGCCATGCGCCAAGACCGCGCCCGCATCCAGATTGGTCGGATCAGCCCTTTCGGCCTGTTGGAGCTATCTCGCCAGCGCCTGCGTCCGAGCCTTTTGGAAACCAGCTCGGAAGTTTGTCCGCATTGTGAGGGAACCGGCGTCCGTCGCTCTATCGAATCGACGGCCTTGAGCGTTCTGCGCGCCATTGAAGAAGAAGGTATCCGTCGTAGAACCAGCGAAATGACGGTCTATGTCGCCTCCGACGTTGCGCTCTATATTCTCAACAAGAAACGCGTCGCCTTAGCCTCAATCGAAGCCCGTTACGATTTTAAAGTCGAAATCGCCGCAGATGATGAGTTGATTCCGCCAGCCTTGCGCATCGACAGATTGAAGCAAAAGACGCAGCAGGAAAGAGCAGCCGCTCCGGTGGTTCCCGAGACGGGTATTGACGGCTACGAGCCTGAAGTAACAGAAGAAGCTGAAGACCCCCAAAGCGAACGGGAAGAAAACGGAGGCCGACGACGACGCCGACGCCGGGGTCGTCGCCGCCGTAATGACGAGCGGCATCCGGCAAACGAAAACACCTCCGAAACGGAAGAGGAAATCAGCGAAGAAAGCACCTCAACCGAAGAGCATTCGGACGAGCAAAGCGACGATCAGCCGCGCCGCCGCCGCCGCAGAGGCAGACGGGGTGGCCGCCGCCGCCGGAAAGACGAGGGCGATACTCCGCAGACTGATGAAGTAGCGGCTTCGGACGAAGATGAAGCAAGCATCGCTTCAGAAACGGTCGAAGCACAGACGGAAACCGAGGAAAAAACGGCGGCAGACGAAGAAAAACCGAAGCGTCGCAGCCGTAGCCGCAAAAAGGCTGAAACCTCGAAAGCCGACAATGAGGGAACATCGGACGAAGAGAAGGCTGAAGAGAAGCCAAAGCGCACTCGCCGAACCCGTAAGAAGGCCGACGACGCTTCTGAAAAAACCGAAGAACAAACTTCCGAGGAAACTCAGGAAGCGGCAAAAGACGAGACTGAGGGCGAAAAGCCAAAACGTCGCAGCCCCCGTCGCCGGACGAGTAAAAAGAAGGACGAAAAAGAAACGGCCGACACCTCACCTTCAACAGAGGCTGTCATGGTCGACACGCCATCTACCGAAGGAGTGATGGTGGAACCCTCTGGAACAGAACCCTTAGAGGCGGATCAATCGGTCGTGCCGTTTGAAGAAAAACCCGTTACCGTCGTGCGGACCGATGGCTCGGAAGAGGCCGTTGAGAAAAAGCCGTCACGCGGCGGCTGGTGGCGACGCCGAAGTTAAAGGCGATCCCGTAGAATACGAAAAAGGGCTCCACGATTTTGGAGCCCTTTTTTGGTTATGGCTTCCAGGCGATAAGCCGTTTGGCGGCATCTTCCATATCTTCCGTCGCCCCGGCGAAAGAGAAGCGCATAAACCGATGCCCCTGCTCTGGGTCAAAATCAATGCCGGGGGTAGCCGCTACACCCGTTTCGGCAAGCATCCGTCGACAAAAATCCTGGCTATCGTTGGTCATCCGCCCCACGTCGGCATAGAGATAAAAAGCCCCATCGGCCGGCGCTAATTTATCAAATCCGGCCTTGGGCAATTCATTCAAAAGCACCTCACGATTTTGAGCATAACGGGCGACGTTGGCGTCCAGCTCTTCTATACAATCGAAAGCGGCAATTCCGGCAAACTGGGAAAGCGTCGGCGGAGAAATGAACATGTTCTGCGCAAGACACTCTACGGAGCGCAATAGATTTTCCGGCACAACCATCCAGCCCAGACGCCAACCGGTCATACTGAAGTATTTGGAGAAACTGTTGATAACAATTACGTCGTCGTCATAGGCGAGTGCCGTATGGGCTTTTTCACCAAAGGTAATGCCGTGATAAATTTCATCGGAAATAAAACGGATACCCCGTTCCCGGCAAAAAGCGCAAAGCTCGTTCAACTCAACGGCCGAAAGCATACTGCCCGTGGGATTGGATGGACTGGCGACCAAAAGTCCATCCAGCGGATCGGACAAAGCATCAATCATTTCCGGTCGGGGATGAAAATCCGTTGCCGCCGTTACCGGGATATCAACGGAAATTAGCCCCAACGCTTTGAGGATATTGCGGTAGGCCGGATATCCGGGGCTGCAAACCCCGACCCTGTCTCCCGCCTCAAAAGCGCTCAAAAAAGCGAGTAGAAAACCACTTGATGACCCGGTGGTGACGACAATCCGTTCCGGCGCAAGATTGACGCTATAATAGTCTTGGTAATAACGCGCAATACGTTCCCGTAGAGGCTCAAGGCCCAAAGCCAGCGTATAACCGATTTTTTCGGAATCGAGCGCCTGCTTAGCCGCTTGAATCACCCTGGAAGGCGCTGCCGTACTGGGTTGACCGACTTCCAAATGCAGGACATCGCCCCCCGCGGCCTCTTTTTCGGCAGCAGCCCGCATAACGTCCATCACAATAAAAGGCGGCACCATTCCGCGCCTGGAAATTTTCAAGGCCATAATTTTGGTTTCCGGTTAGTTTTCGTTGGCGCTAACCGCGAGACCGAACCCTCTGGGGTCCGTGTGAATTTCACAGGTCTCGGAGGTGCCGGGCAATCCATCCGGACAAAAGGCAGCATTAACCCGCCCCAACGTACGGGCAGCAACAATTTCGTGCCCTTTTTCCTTGAGGGCCGCTAATCCTGCTTCCGGGTAGCTCGGCTCATAGTAAACCGTATCAGGCATTCCACTATGATGTAGCCTTGGTCGCATAATTGCCGTTTCGAGATTGGCCCCTTCGATGATCGTTCCGGCCAAAACATCGCTTAATGATGTCGCCGCCGTCACCCCGCCAGCAGCAGCCCCGGCAAAAAACAGCTCTTTACTATGATCATTGACCACCATCACCGGACCAAGAGAGATTGGCCCCCGGCCATTAGCTCCAGGACGAGCCGCCAAGAGAATTCCTGTATTCCCGGCGATACGCCCCGTACCGAATAGGTTGTTCATCGTCACCGCACAAGCAACCGCACCGCCACTGTCATCAATGGCGACGAACCCTGTGCCGGACGTATTTTCCTGCCGACCGGCCAAACGTCCGTTGACGGCAGCCACCGGCGTTTTTCGATCTTCGCTATACGATTGACCGAGCTTTTCAATATGCCCTGGCGCAATCAACTCATCTGGATTTCCAACAATGTCTCCAGTATCCGAAAGCCAGCGCCCACGGTCGGCGAAAGTCCGCATTTGGGAATCCGCCACGACATGCGCTTTCTCAGCCTCTCCTGCCCCATCATAGCGTCCACCCAATTGGAGCAACGAAAAGAGCTGCGCCTCAACCAATCCAGCCATGGCTGGGGGTGGCGCGAAGTGAACGGTTTTTCTCGTCAGCCCCTTAACATCGATGCTCAGAGTCTTTCGCCAACGAGGCAAGGTCTTGCGCATATCTTCCAAAGTGAGACCGCCCCCTGCTCTCGCCGTCTCATCGACGAAAGCGCGCGCCAGAGGACCTTGATAAAGCGGACCGGGACCTTTACTGCGAATCAATGACAACGTCGCAGCCAGATTAATCTGAGTGACGAAATCTCCTTCACCGGCGGCCGAACCGTCCTTTTTGGCAAAAACGTTACGACTGGACCGGTCCTTGAAAAGTGCGTCGGAAACACCGGCCAAATCGGTCACGAAAGCCCGAGATACCTGATGCCCGAAACGGGCAAAGCTTTCTCCCGGCGCAACCAAGCGCTCCCAACGCAAGCTGCCGTATTTAGCATGGAGAGCGTAAAAACCCCGTGGGTTCCCTGGCGCGGCGGCAGGTCTGGGGTCCGGCCCCAGAAGCCCTGTCCCGGGTTTGGAAGTAAAATCGATGGCTTCGGTTATACCGTTCTTTGCATCCCGCACGAGGCAAACGCCGCCTCCCCCCAGGCCTGCCGACGAAGGCAAAGTAACGGCTAAGGTGAAATACATTGCCACAGCGGCATCGGCCGCAGTGCCGCCGGAAGTCAAAACGTCTCGACCGACCAAGGCCGCACGAGGATCATCGGCGGCGACGCCACCATAGAACCCTTCAACGAAGCCGGTCTGCCCTTTCTCGATGTCGCTCCCCATGCAGGCGGACAAAAGAGATGCACCCAGCAGCGTTGATGCAATTTGACGCCAGCGCAAACGCGCAGTAGCGTGACGGACGGTTGCCGGAACCGTATGATATTTCGGAACGACATTGCCGACCGAAAGCCATTTCAAGGCACTGAATGGAATGAAACGCATAGACCTGTTATCAAGTTCGTTGGTGATCCTTCTGGCTCTTGCCATGGCGACGCTACCGCGTACCGAGGCGAACGCCAAGCAAATGTCGTTCATTCGCGATGCGGAAATTGAAAATACCATCCGGATTTACACCGCGCCACTGTTGGAAGCGGCAGGCGTTCCCCCATCTTCCGTACGAATTCATCTGGTTAAAGACAATACTCTAAACGCCTTCGTCGCCCGAGGGCTCAATATCTTCATCCACACAGGTCTCTTACAAAAATCAAAAAGCGCTAACGAAGTCATCGGCGTTTTAGCCCATGAAATCGGCCATATCGCCGGAGGGCACCTTGCCCGTACCGGCGACGCGATCGACAAAGCAAAATCAAGCGCATTACTTGGCTACGTCCTGGGTGGCGCTGCTGTTCTGGCAGGACGCGGCGATGTTGGCGCTGCTGTTATTGCAGGCGGACAGCAGGCAGGGGTCGCATCGTTTCTTTCCTATAGCCGGGCTCAGGAAAGCGCGGCAGACTCCGCAGCCTTACGCTTTCTTGACGCAACCCAGCAATCAGCGCAAGGACTGCGGGATTTCATGGGGACCCTGGAAGACCAAGAATTGTTAAGCGCCAGCCGCCAAGACCCCTATATGCGAACCCACCCTGTCACACGTGATCGTGTTCGCTTAATTGAGGAACACCTTAAGAAAACCGCAGATGAAGAGCGTAAAACACCGCCGATTTATGAAGAGCTGCATCGACGCATGGTCGTCAAGCTGAATGCTTTCTTCTTCCCAGCCAACCGGACACTTCGCACCTATGAACAAGACGATCCAAGCCTAATCAACCGCTACGCACGCGCCATTGCCTACTACCGGAAACGTAAACTCGATGAAGCATTACCGCTGATCAACGGATTGATTGCAGATTACCCGGAAGATCCCTATTTCCATGAATTAAAAGGACAAATGCTCTTTGAGAACGGAAGAATCAAGGAGGCCCTTGAACCATACACCCAGGCCAATCGCCTCCTGCCCAACAATCCGCTCCTTTTGATCGATTTAGCGCGCGCGCAGATTGAGTTGAATGACCCGAACCATCTAAAGCCCGCCATTGAAAATCTGAAAAAATCCCTTGTCGCCGCCCCCAATTCACCTTTCGCTTGGCGGCAACTGGCGATTGCAGCGGGTAAGGATGGGCAAATCGGTTTAAGCGCTATGGCTTTGGCGGAAGAGGCTTACCTTCTCCATCGTAAACCTGACGCATTACACCACATTGGAAAGGCCGAGCAACTCCTCCCCAGAGGTTCCCGCGAGTGGTTGCGCCTGCAGGATATTAAGGCGCAGGTCGAGAGCTGGAAGTAGAGAGCCTCACGTTGAAAGTCCGCTTACTTTTCTTTCTGCTATTGTCCCTTCCGCTTCTGGCGGCCTGCGCTCAATCGCGCGCCGTCAGCGGCCCTGAAGGGCGTTTGACCATTCTCGATCCTATCGGCGCCCCTGATAATTCCTGGATTTTGAACGATGCATCGGCAGATCAATTCGGCATTGAACCGATGTTTGGAAAAAACGCCCTTTTCCTTATAAACGGCGAGAATGGATACAGTCTCGTCCGACGGACAAAAGCAACTCTGCTTTCATCGCCCTATTTAAGCTGGGAGTGGTATTTACGACCATTTCTAGGCGACAGCCATCCTGTACGCATTCTTGTCGGCTTTCACGGCGGAGCAAGGGAAAGCGGAAGCTGGGGAAGTCAGTTTTTTTCCAATTTAAGCGCCTCCTTTCCCCCTCATGACCGTTTACTCAGCATCGGATGGGCCTTTTCCCAACAATCAAGCAACCGGCTTGTCGTCAAAAAATCTCATGCGGCTTACACGGCGGGAAGTGGAGTTATTGGCCTCAACAAATGGCGAGCGGAAACCGTCGATCTTGTCTCCCTTTATGCTCAAGCTTGGCCAGAAGACGACCGGACGCATATTGAAGTTATGTTTATCGGGCTTGCCGTAGAGGGCGGACAACCAGCGACACGGGGACATATTGCAACCCTGCAACTGACCCGCTAAAGCGGATTTGGCGATTGTTCATAAGCGGGCTTGTCCAACGCTCCGCCCTGCCTCAATATGCCTGCACTTCATTCACGACCGGACAAGGTTCTCCTTTCATGCGTTCTCTTCAGACGATCAAGATCATTGCAAGTTTCGCCATCGGCATTTTCTTTTCCCTCCCCTTGCTTTCAACGGCACAGGCCACCGAAAGCCTGTCCCAAAGAGAGAGAGAGCAAGTCATCGAACTGATTCGCGAAACTCTCACGAAAGACCCTGAGATTATTATGGAAGCGCTGGACGTGCTTCGCAAACGCCGAGAACAGGCAGAGGCCCTTCAAAAGAAAACGGCCTTAGCCGAAAATAAAAGCGCCATCTTCAACGATCCATTAACGCCTATCGCCGGGAATCCAAAGGGCGACGTGTCGTTGGTTGAGTTCTTCGACTACAACTGCGGCTACTGCAAACGTGTCTTCCCAGTCGTCATGGAGTTGGTCAAAAAAGACAAAGACTTACGCTACGTTATCAAGGAATATCCGATCCTCGGCGACAGCTCCATCTTTGCCGCCAAAGCGGCTCTGGCGGCAAAAATGCAAGATAAGTACTTTGAGATGCATGTCGGTTTGATGCAAACCAGAGGCGGATTGAGCAAAGAAAAAATTATGGCTATCGCCGAACAAGTCGGCCTCGACACCGATAAACTCGAAAAAGATATGGCGTCCGACGAAATTAATCAGGCTTTGCAGAATAACTTCATACTCGGCCAATCCCTTGGAATTTCGGGAACGCCCGCCTTTATCATCGGTGATGAAATTATTCCGGGAGCAATCGGTCTCGACCAGCTTGAAGCTAAAATAGACGGCGTGAGAAAAAGCAACAACGAGCGTTGATTGTTGGATATCCCAACTATTCTTTTCAGGGTGACCGGAACGGTGTAAGGTTAAAAACTATCAAAGCCGCAAGCCGTTCCGTACCCAAGATATTTATCCATCAAGAGTAATGAGCTTACAGCACAAGTGAGGGGGTAAATTTGTCTACCGAGAATTCCGAAATGAAAACGATTGAAACGGCCGAAGAACTCTTGGCCCATGCCTTAGCTCTCGAAACCGAAGCTGCCGAACGTTACGAGGAAATCGCTGATAACCTCGAAGTTCATAACAACCCGGAAGTCGCCGGGCTGTTTCGACAACTCGCCCAATACGGTCGCAAACATGCTGCTGAAGTCGCCGAGATTTCGAAGGACATGACGTTGCCGCATATTGCGCCTTGGGATTTCAAGTGGGGTACTGAAACGGGCGAAAGTCCCGAAGCACCGCCCATTGAAGACATCCATTACATGATGACGCCTTTTCAGGCCCTCAAAGTTGCCCATTCGGTAGAAACCCAAGCTCAACAGTTCTATGCAGGCGTCGCCTCTTCTTCCCCTGACAAACGAACCAAAGAAATTGCCGCCGAATTTGCCGAAGAGGAACAGGGGCACGTTGATCTGTTAGTTGAGTGGCTGAAGAAATATCCCGAGCCTGAAAAGGGCTGGGACTACGACCCGGATCCACCCATGATGCACGAATAAGGTCTACTTCGCGCCTTCCTCGCCTAACGTGAGCGGCAGAATAACGTAACGAAAACCGTCCACCCCTTCGACCAGAAGGAGGACGGTTTTCTTTTGGACGTTCAAAGCTTTGAAGATAAGACCGGAAGCCTTGCGAGGCTCCCAGACAGGTTCCTGATTGATCTGATGAATCAGTTCACCACGCTTCAGGTCGATTTTAGAAGCAACCGATGCATCAATGATCGTGACAACCACCCCTGTCGAGCCCCAGCGCAAACCAAACCGCTTACGCACTTGTTCCGTTAAGGAAGCCAAAGTAAGTCCAGCCGCACCAATGGCGGCAAAGGAATTTTTCGTAATTTGCCAGGATTTCGGCCATTTTCCAGCAACGAGGGTAAGTTGAACCTCTCCACCGTGCCTGATAACTCTGACCTCAGCTGCGTCGTCAGCCTTGAGCTTCTTAACTTCACCAACCAAGTCCTCAAAGGTCTTGATGGTCTTTCCTCCAAATTCAAGGATCAAATCGCCACGCTTGAAACCCGCTTTGTCGGCGGGACCGCCTAAGGCAACATCGCGGACTAAAACGCCCTCCGATCCGGCCCGCCCCATGGCTTCGGCAATTCGCACCGACATTCCTTGAATTTGCATCCCGACAAAACCGGCCTGTTCCGCCGCAAGACCGGGAGAAACGAACAGAACGGTTGCCAACAGGGCGGCAATAACAAAAGAACGGCAACGCATCATCGTTTTGAAAAGCCTGGGGCCCCTTACCCAATATCAGTTGGCGCGATGGTAACAGATTGAATTAGCGAGGCAAAACCCCACGGAAACAGAGCATATTTTTTGAGTCTATTTGCGGCCGGATCATCGACAAACTGGCCGGGCGATAGCTTCAACCCGCTCAAGTTCGGCCTTAATTCCAAACCGCTCATACTCAAAAATAATTTTTTCAGCCACACCATTGGCCCGCAGTATCACTGAGATTTCCATAATGGGAGCCGACGCCTCTACCTGTGCCTGGAAATAGGCCATCCTCATGTGCCAGAGCTCCCCTTTTAAAAGCGGTGAAAAGCTTTGAGGAAGCCCATTTTCTTGAGAAAGTCGGCTGATCACCGTCGTCACTAAATATCCCGAAGCACCGTCAAATCCATCAAAAATGCGGTGATTGGCCAGCTTCTTTCCCGACATTGCGGCATCAAGCAAAAGACGGGTGTGGGCTATCGGAAAAATCGTTTCGACCGGCAATAGCTGCGTCTTAGCGAGCGGTTTAGTGTATTGAACGATGACCTCGCCCTTTTGATTTTTCTTCGCCTGACCACGAACGTCCAATATCGCCGCACCATTTTTCTGACGGGTACTGAAACGATAGAGGTTGCCACCGGGGGCTTCCATAATTGCCGAACTACTCTCACTGACGATAATGCCGGCCGAGGGACTATCCAATCGTTGAGACATTTTTTGGGCGAGAATCCAACCGTCGCAGACCTGCTCGAGCCGCGATGTAAGGACGCCCGACAAATCGACGATTTCAGCGTTATTTTTACGTGAGGAAAGGCTCAACCGGTAGGCTGCCTGATGGCTTGCCAATTCAGCCGCTTGGAGACATGGGGAAAGAAAACTCAAAAAAAGGAACACCACGCCAAATCGGTAAACGTTCATTCCATCCCCTTTCGCATCTTCAATTTTTCTTCAACAACTTGGTAAATATCGAGTCCCGTAATACCGGCGATTTCATCAAACGGGAATGATGTCTCGGTCAAAAGAACGCGGGCGTGACGCCGGGGGTCCATCCGCGCACGACTCCGAGGCACCCTGAATGCGCTGTTCCGCTTCTTCGCCGCTTCTTCTTCGGCATCAAGGCCACGCCGCCGGGCAGCCTTCAATGCCTCGTCACGGCGGAACTTATCCATCCGAAGTGAGTATTCATCCAGATTCGCATTCCGAATGAACTCCTGCTCCCGCAACCATTCTTCATGGCTTTTTTTCGGATATTCGGGAACCTGCTCAGGAACGGGGGGTTGGTTTGCCGCGGCTTCTTCCAAGCTCATGCCATGGCGATCAGCCATTCTTTTAGCGGCTTCGAGGGCATTGTTCCGCTCACCCTCGAAGGGACTCGACTTGGCCAGTTCAAGCAGATTGCGGAACCGCTTGCGCTCCTCAATGGTAAAAGGCTTGGAAATCTTTTCGCTCCCGACAATATGAACCTAGGATAATTTTGCCACATCCTGCATGGATGGCACTGTTTTATCCAGAAAATATGCCTTTTTCATTTAGGCTCAGGAGGTTGCCATTCCTTCCCCGACAATGTCATAATCGGCAACTCAAAGTCGTGCCTACGTCGTTTTCCGGGGCAGGCCAAGAAAATGCTATAGGGGATTGGGGTGGCTACTCGCCACGAATGTCTGCGGGAAGTTTGAGTGGATATCAAATTTAAGAACCGCTTGTCGTATAAACAAGCCCGAAGCGCGGTGTTTATCGCCTTGGCGCTGGGAGCTCTGTTTAGCGCTTTCCAAATTTTTTCGGACCTCTTTAAGGAACGCGAAGAAATTGGCGGTACCGTCCTTCAGGTTCTGAACGCACTTAAAGAACCGGCGACCCAAGCCGTCTACGGACTGGATAACGTTCTCGCCGACAAAGTAGCCGAAGGCCTCTTCGAATACCGCCCGATTTACAAAGCAACCATCGTCGACGATTTCGGCAATCAGCTTACTTCACTCGAACGCCCGCAGGTTCAGGGAAACCTCGATTGGCTTTCGGTTCTGTTCTTCGGCGAAGATCGGGAGTTCGTTCTCCCCCTGACCCATAAAACGGCTTCGGACCCCATTGGAAAAGTGTTGGTCAAGGTCGATACCTACCTGATCGCCTCGAGCTTTTTCGACCGGGCTTCTCTGATCATCATCAGCGGTTTCCTGCGCAATGCTTTATTGGCCTTGATCCTGACCTTCGTTTTTTACCTCATGGTCACGAAGCCCCTGTTGAAGATTATCGATTCGTTTCTCAATGTTTCGACCACCAATCCCTCGACCACACTATTGCCACTGCCCCATGCGCATAAACATGATGAGTTTTCATTGCTGGTGGATACCGCCAACACTTTGCTCAATTCATTCGACGAAAGCCTCGTTCAGCGTCGCAAATTGAGTCAGGCAGTCGAGCAAAGCCCTGCAGCGGTCGTCATCACCGACCGCAACATGACCGTGGAATACGTCAACCCGAAGTTCGAGGAAACCACCGGCTACGCCTACGATGAAATCATCGGAACCAAAATACAGTTCCTCGACCCCATACTGGCATCGGAAGAACAAAGTCAGGAGCTTTGGGAAACCATCACCAGTGGAAGCGATTGGCGCGGAGAACTCTACTCACGCAGGAAGAACGGCGAGCAGTATTGGGAATACGCTTCCATCTCGCCGATAAAATCGGAAAACGGCGTAATCACTCACTTCCTGGCCGTTAAAGAAGACATTTCCATCCGCAAGGCATATGAGGAAAGACTACTTCGCCAAGCCAACTATGATGAGCTGTCCGGCCTTCCCAACCGCGTTCTACTCCATGACCGTTTAGCCAATTCCATCAGCTTGGCGCAGTGGCATGACCGTAAGGTCGCCGTCATGTTTATCGGCCTGGACCGCCTTAAAAGCATCAATGAAACTTTGGGCTACAATACGGGCGACAGCCTCCTCAAGGAAGCCGCGGATCGCCTGCAGAACTCAGTGTTCCAAGGCGATACCGTCGCACGGTTCGGCGGAGATGAATTTGTCGTTCTGCTACCGGACGCCAAAAGCATCCGTGCGGCCGAACGAGTCGGCGACCGTATACTCAACGCTTTCAGGTGTCCCTTCCGGTTTGCCGACCATGAGTTCGTCACCACCGTGAGCATCGGCATTTCGATCTATCCCGACGATGGCGACAACCCGCATATTTTGCTCAGCAATGCCCAAACGGCAATGAACAGAGCCAAGGACCATGGCCGCGACTGCTACCGTTTCTTCACTCAGGCAATGAACCATCTGGCGCTGGAGCGCCTGCAGATGGAAAACGAACTCCGCGGCGCGCTGGAACGCTCGGAAATGGTCCTTCACTACCAACCGATTGTCGACCTCGAAACCGAACAGGTTCACCAAGTCGAGGCATTGATTCGCTGGGAGCGCCCCGGCTTCGGAACCATTTACCCCGATAAATTCATCTCTTTAGCCGAAGAAACCGGGTTGGTGATTCCAATCGGGGAATGGGTTATCTCAGAAGCCTGTCACCAAATTATAGAGCTCAGAAAACTAGGACATCCCGATCTGCGGGTGGCCGTGAACATTTCTTCCCAGCAGTTGGTTTCGGAAACCTTCGTAGACACACTCTCTTCGCTTTTGGAAACCACCGGCGCCCCCGCCTCTGCCCTGGAGCTGGAAGTAACGGAACGTGTGCTAATGAGCGAAACGCCTGAAACCATAGCCATTTTGGAACGCATCAGTCGCCTCGGCGTTCATTTGTCGATTGACGACTTCGGCACAGGCTATTCCTCTCTCAGCTACTTGCGGCGTTTTCCCTTCGATACGCTCAAGATCGACCGCTCCTTTGTCAAGGATGTCACATTCGATGAGGAGGCAGCAGGTCTCGTCGACGCCATCGTCGCCATGGCTCGCAGTATGGACATGAAGGTCACTGCCGAAGGCGTCGAAACACACGATCAACTGTCTTTTTTGAGGGAGCGCGGTTGTTCCGTGGCGCAAGGCTATCTATTCAGCAGACCGGTCGACCTAGACAAACTTAAGGACTACCTTGCCGCGCCCATCGGCATCTCCAGCGGCAAAACCAAAAAGTCCGCCGTAAACTCATAAAAAAATCCGAAAGACTTTAAGTAAACCTCTTGATTTCCAAAGCACAGACCGGTACTAAAACCGCCAACGGATAGGTGGCCGAGTGGCTGAAGGCGCTCCCCTGCTAAGGGAGTATGGGCGGAAGTCCATCGAGGGTTCGAATCCCTCCCTGTCCGCCAGCTCCCTTCTCATGGGAGTCCGCGATGGGTCTAAAAATAGCGAAAAACCTAAGGTTTTATCCCCCGTGCTGTTCGCCGGGGTTCGTTCGCATGCGCCCACGTTTGCTGTTGAAGTATGGGCTGAAGTATGGGCTGAATAGCTGTAGGTTTCCTGGTGGAGACCTGTTTGATATGCCTTCTATTCACCTAAGCTCAGACGATCATGGCTAAACTCAACGCACTCCAAGTTTCGCGCCTCCAAGAAAAAGGCCTCTACAACGATGGCGACGGCCTCTATTTGCGCGTCACGGAGCAAGGCACCAAGTCCTGGATGTTCAGATACCGGATAGACGGCAAGCTCCGAGACCACGGTCTGGGCTCACTCAAGACGCTCACACTTGCCGATGCACGAGAAGCGGCCAAGGAATGTCGCAAGATGCGGTTGGCTGGTCTCGATCCGATCAAAGAGAAAGAGAAGCTTCGCGCTGCCGTCCGCTTGGAAGCAGCCCGTGCCATATCCTTCCAGGACTGCGCAGACGCCTACATCAAAGCGCACAAAGCCAGTTGGAAGAACGAGAAGCACCAAGCGCAATGGGGCTCGACACTCAAGACCTATGCTTACCCAGTTTTCGGCGATCTATCGGTGGCTGACGTGGACGTTACGCTCGTTATGAAAGCCCTGGAACCGATATGGACGGAGAAGTCCGAAACCGCCGCACGGCTTCGAGGGAGAATCGAGAGGGTGCTGGACTGGGCGAAGGTGAGCGGTTATCGGGAGGGCGAGAACCCTGCCCGCTGGCGCGGTAACCTGAGCCACCTGCTGCCCGCCCGAAGCAAGGTGAAGCGTGTCGAACACCACAATGCGCTTCCTTACAAGGAATTGCCGGATTTCTGGAAAGAGCTGGCGAAACACTCCGGCACGGCTACTCAGGCGCTCCGCTTTACCATTCTCACCGCCGCTCGTACCGGAGAGGTGATCGGCGCAACCTGGAACGAAATAGACTTGGAAGAAAAGATTTGGACGATACCGGCGGAACGCATGAAGGCCGGAAGCGAGCACCGCGTACCGCTTACGCCTGCTGTTGTGACGATCCTCAAAGCGATGAAGAAAGAAAAGAGAAGCAACTACGTCTTTCCCGGCCTCAAGAAAAACCGGCCACTCTCCAACATGTCGCTCCTAAAGGTGCTGAAAGACATGGAGCGCGGCGGTCTCACCGTCCACGGCTTCCGCAGCACCTTCCGAGACTGGGCCGCTGAAACGACCAACTTCCCCCGTGAAGTTGCCGAGGCCGCACTAGCGCATACGCTGGACAACAAGGTGGAAGCAGCCTACCGCCGGACAGACTTCTTCGAAAAGCGGCGGTGCCTAATGGAAGAGTGGGCGACATACTCCACCCAATAACTCCGTGTTGATCCGCACAGCTTTTGCGGGCATGGCGTTCCCGCAACTGGGAGCACGGCATGAGCTTTGAGAGTGGGGACTATATTTACGCAGCTATCTTGCTTGGCGTGACCGTTGTGAGCCACCGGTTTGTACGGGCTGTGAACTATGGCTTTCTTTTCAAAGTTGTCGTCGTAGTCGGAACTTTCGTCATGCTGCGCGACTTTTACGACAACTATGGATGGCGGCTAAACACAATCCAGACCGACCTGTGGCGCACTGTTTCGCCGGAATGGAGCCTTATCTTTGGCGTCGCAACTGGGCTTATCCTGGTCCTGCGTGACCGCTACGCGCCCATGCTGACTGAGGCCGGGATATTGGTTTGGAATATGCAGCGAAAAGCAAAGGCCGAACTCGACCAACAACGCCGCGAGATTGAGGCTGACCTTCTCCGCCAGAAACGCGAAAGTTCCGCCGCTCTCGAACGGGAAAGACAACAGGCACAGGAAGAACTAAAACGCAAAGCAGACGCCGACTGGGAGCGACTACAGGAATGCCTCCGCGAAACAAAGGAAAAACTGAAAGAGGAAGAAGAGCGCCTGAAGCGTGAGCACGAGGAAATGAAAGAGGCGAAGGACAAATCCGCATACGGCGATCCGTATGAGATTTTAAGCCTGTTGCCGGATGCCAGCCCAGCGGAAATTAAAAAGCGGTATCGGGAATTGGTCGCCCAATATCACCCGGACAAGGCCACGCAAACCACGCCGGAGATTCAGAAATTGGCGGAGGAGCAGGTGAAAGAGATTAATTGGGCTTATGGACGGTTGAAAACGTAATACTCGTTCGCTTGTTGGGCAACAAATACGTCTGAGACAGATGGCCTACTATGTATAGAAAATGATAAATAACTTTTCTTATGGATGTATAATGTAGGCTGTGTCTGGCTTACAAATGAAGAGGGGGGCGGTCGATGAGTGAAGATAAGGATTTAAGCAAAACCCACAAACCAGATCAGAACAAGAAAGAAAATACACTTTCTGATGTGGCTGCGGAAAAGGGGGGCACCACCTCTCAGAAAAAAGAAAATAGAGAAAATTTAGACACCCAAGATCATGATTTTGTCTATAAAGAAGACAAGGATATTAGATATTTATTTACAATCATGAGCAAGCTTTGGAGCTATGCTCTAGTGATTTCATTTTTCTTATTGCCAGCTTTTTTATTTGAAAGAACATATACATTCATTCAGATGATTGATGGTCTTGGTGGTGTTTCAATGCAAAGCTCAAAAGCATACGCCGCCGTTGTGATACCGTTTATGCTTGTATTTAGCAAGTATATATCAATTAGAAATAAGGCTGAGCGTCTTGATATTAAAGAAAATGGAGTAAATAGATTTATTAATTCAATACCAAATCAATACTTGATTTTGATATTCTCGTCCCTTGGCTTCTTTGTCTTTTACATGACGGATTACTTATATCCTGAACAGGGGATTCCTTTCATGATATTAATATCTGTTTATTCTGGCCTATATATAGCATTAGCGTTCGTGTTCAAAGAAAGAATTGGCAATATTATTCCCAATATATTCTTTGCCCTTGGGTGTCACACTTATGTTTTTTTGTATGGCGTGAATCTTATTTAAAAGCGGAGCAATGGAGCTCCGCTTAAATTACATCATTTTGATTGGGGTGAGGACAATTAGGGCCTCAAATGCCAGCAATGCGATGGAGCCAAAGAGAATTAGTATTTGGCGGGCAAATCGGGATGCGGGGCTTTTTGCCTCCTTCTCCCAACGTGCCAACCCTTCTATTAGGTCGAACATGGTTACCTCCGTGGGAGCGATGTAATTGATGGCCTTGTGGCTGCACGCAGAGGTGCGCCCAAAACACAACTACATTATACAATATGGATTTGTGAAATATTGAGGGGACGAGTACATGTATTGTTCAGCATCCCCTTAATTCTTAATCTTCAAATCACTCCGTAAAAAATACGGCACAGTTCGCAACAACACAGGATCACGGTTGAGGTGCAGGACAAGCAGGTCGTTATCCTGCATTCGAATAAGTTGATCCGGGCGCATCAGTGGTTTCTCGTGTAGTCCATCCGATGGCCTCAACATGTTCAAATGAAATGCCGTACCGAGACGGCCTGAAATGTTTTGCGCCGTCTCTAAATCCATCCCACCAAAGTAGCTGGACAGCCGCATTAACCTCGCCTGATTTTCCCTTTTATGATTCACTCAGTT
>CBDUMN010000013.1:0-54265 GCA_965368335.1 uncultured Rhodospirillales bacterium | reverse complement strand
CCAAAGGATACCCTCGACACCAATATCGGTGGAGGGATCAATCTGCTTGAAGCAATTCGGAAATGTGACGCCGTCAAAGCCTTGGTCTTCATTACCTCAGATAAATGCTACCGCAACAAGGAATGGGATTGGGGTTACCGCGAGAATGACGAGTTGGGTGGTCCGGACCCCTATTCGGCATCGAAAGCGGCTGCCGAATTGGTTTTTGCGACTTATCACGAATCCTTCTTTCAACAACGTGAAGGCTTTCAGGCCGCAACGACCCGAGCCGGCAACGTGATTGGCGGGGGAGACTTTTCAAAAGATCGGATTATCCCCGACTGTATAAGAGCCCTGAAGGATAACAAGCCTATCGTTGTCCGAAATCCCGTTTCGACCCGCCCTTGGCAACACGTCATGGAGCCTTTATCCGGATACTTAGCCGTAGCGGAATATTTGCTGGCCGGAAACGGAGAGGGCCGGCCTTCTTGGAATTTCGGACCGGACGCTGAAAATGTTCGGACTGTCAAAGAGCTGGCCGATAAAGCTGTCGATATCTGGGGAAGCGGCTCCGTTGACGTTCAGATCAATCGCAATGCGCCACACGAAGCCAAGCTGCTAATGTTAATTTCCGATAAGGCCAAATCAATTCTTGGGTGGCGGCCGCGTTGGGATTTCAACGAGGCTGTTTCACAGACAATCCAATGGTACAAAGACGTTGATGCTGGAGAGGACCCTCTCGAAGTCACCCGCTCACAAATCGCAGCATACATGGGCGGCAACAAATGATCGATGGAGTGATTATTACTCCGCTGAAGACGATTGCCGACGAAAGAGGATCTGTGAAGCATATGCTGCGGAAAGACACGCCTCAGTTCACAGACTTTGGCGAGGTATACTTTTCTCTTGTGCATCCGGGCGCCGTAAAGGCATGGAAGCTTCACAAGCGTATGGTTATGAACCTAGCGGTCCCTGTAGGACTGGTGAAATTGGTGCTCTTTGATGACCGCAAAAACAGCTCGACCGCAGGTTCTATTCAGGAAATTATTTTTGGTGCCGACGACTATAAGTTAGTGACCATCCCACCGCTCATCTGGAACGGTTTTCAGGGCCTTGGAGAAGTAACCTCGGTCATTACGAATTGCGCCTCAATCACCCATGATCCAGATGAAGGAGAGCGGCGCGACATCAACGACCCCTCTATTCCCTACTCTTGGACCGGACAGGCCAAATGACCACTGTCCTCGTTTCCGGCGCCAGCGGCTACGTTGGCGGCAGGCTCATTTCACACTTTATCGCTCAGAACGATATCTCGGTTGTCGCCCTTTCACGCAGCGAAAAATCCGCCTGCCGAATACCTCAGTCTGAACAAGTGAGAAACGTGATTATCGACTGGGACGATGCCGCACAGGTCGCCGAGATTTGCCGGGATGTGAGTGTCGTCGTGCATCTTGCCGTCGCCAATGAAGCTGCGGCAAATAATGAACCAGAACGATCATTTGCCGACGCAGAGATCATAATCCAAAATTTACTGTCCGGTGCAATCAAAAATCAGGTCCAACGTTTCATTGGGGTTTCAACATCTAAGGTTTATGGGAAAAACCTGATCAATAGGGTTACAGAGGATACCCCTCCCGCTCCACTGAATGCCTATGCCGTCAACCACCTCAATATCGAAAATAAAATTCTAGAGAGACATCGGCCAGACGACATGGAACGTACGGTCTTCAGGCTGTCCAATAGTCTTGGCGCTCCCGCCAACTCGTCGATCCCTTGCTGGTCGCTCATCGCCAACAACTTCTGTCAACAGGCAGCGACAGAGCGCCAGATCGTCCTTAAATCATCGGGGAAAGACTGGCGCAACTTTGTTGCAATGCACGACGTAGTAGAAGCCATCGCCATGGCCGCAACCCCCAGCAAAGGAGCTTTCCCGGAGGGTGTGCTCAATCTCGGAGGGCCAACGTCGTTGCCTATTCTAGAGCTTGCACACCTAGTTGCCGAACAATGCGATAAAGTGTGCGGGTATCGCCCCCCCATCAAAACAGGGCCTGGCGAAACAGATAATCCGCCTGAACTTGTTTACGAAATTAGACGTCTCTTGGATGCGGGTTTTACTCCTGCAAACGACATAGAAGGCGAAATCTCCGCCACGCTGCGCTTATGTCAGAAATTGGCTGAGGGTTAAGGAGAACAAATGCCCCGTATCAGCGTATTGATGACGATTTACAATGCGGCGCCCTATCTCGCAGAAGCGGTCGATAGCCTGCTTACCCAGACATTTGGGGACTTCGAACTGATCACCATTGAAAACGGCTCGTCGGACGGCTCGAAAGAAATCATCAAGCGATATACGGACGAACGAATTAAGGTTACCAACCTCGACAATAATATCGGTCGGACGCCGGCTCTCAATCTTGCTATGGAAAAAGCCTCTGGCGAATTTATTGCGATTTTGGACGCCGACGACTTCAGCCATCCCGACCGGTTTGAAAAACAAATTCAGTTTATGGAAAACAATCCGGCAACCGTGCTCCTGGCAAGTTGGTTTCTGATGATCGACCAGGACGGCAAACCGCTAGGGGAGCATACTCTCCCTACCGGACACCAGGAATTGATCAACCGATTAGCGTATGACAACCCTTTTGGACATTCCACCTGCTTCTTCAGTCGTCAGGCGGCAATGGAGGTTGGGGGATATCCAGACGCATATGTTCATTCCCAAGACTTTGCGTTGTGTATTTCTTTGGCCAGCAAAGGCAATGTGGCGATTTTGCCGGAGAGCTTGGTGTCAATTCGCTTTAATGAAGCAACGGCTACAAACAGGCCCGAATATCAACTGCCAAAATTCTACGATGCCTTTCGGCTACACAAAATGGCTCGATCACTACCCGGGCTTTCTGATACGGCAAAAAAGCGAAACAAAGAGGAAATGGCCCGTGCCGCCGGAAATTATGGCAAGACTTTAATTCAACGTGGCCGCCTCTTGACAGGCTGTTTCTGGCTTGCCAGGAGTTTTCTGTTGGCGCCGATGCTGTTCGTGTCAAAAGCAGTTAATGTAGGCTCCTTCAGCACCGGGTAAACGAGCCGGTGCCAAACCAATATTATAGCGATCCATGTATATCATCTTCGATTGTGACGGCGTTCTAATTGACTCCAACCAACTGAAAACGGAGGCCTTTAGAAACATCCTGAAGTCCTACCCAGCCGAAGCGGTCGAGGCGTTTATTGACCATCATCGCCGCAACGGCGGCGTATCCCGATACGTGAAACTCCAGAGTTTCCTTACCGAGACAATCGGTCGTGACGACCACAAGGAGGAGTTAGAATATCTTCTCGAACAATTCGGCCTGGAATCGGCGCGCCTATACCAAAAAGCAGCGATCACGCTTGGCACGCTAGATGCGCTTGAACATTTCAAAGAAAGATTGCCGATGTTCGTCGCTTCAGGCAGTGACGAAGAAGAGTTAAGGGCCGCCCTGGAAAAAAGAGGCCTATCCAAATATTTCCAGGCCATCTATGGCTCGCCCAAACCAAAACACGAATGCGTTGGATTGATCTTCGAACAAATGGAAAAGAATACCGACGGCATAATGGTTGGTGACGCCATTACTGATTATAAAGCCGCAGAAGCTCTCGGTCTGAAGTTCGTGTTCGTCAGCTCGTATTCCGAATCAGTCGAGATGATGGTATCCCTCGCCAAGGAGAAGGGGTTCCCCTGCATCAATAATCTGTCCGAACTTCCCCAACTCATTGAAGAAGGCCTTGAATGAAGCTCCTGGTCCTTGCCGAGGGATACCCCTATGGAAACAGCCTTGCGGGTGTATTTCATGTCAATCAACTTCGATTGATCACGCACGCCGGGGTCGATGTTACCGTTGTCGCCCCCACGCCCTGGGTGCCTCCAGGGCTTGCTGGCCTAAAGGATCGGTGGAGACAGTACGATCAGGCGCCTCGTATCCAAGAAGTCGACGGTTTCAAGGTTCTAAGACCCCGATACCCAGCCTTTCCCGGCGAACACAAATTCCCATTGCAGCACCTCTTCCAATACATGGCGGTTCGTACGCTTAACTTACCTCAGCCAGACATAATCCAGTCCTTTTTTGCTCTACCTCTCGGCGCTGTCGGTAACCTCCTGGCGGAAAAATGGAACGTTCCCCATGTGGTTAACATGCTGGGCGACGACGTTACCGTCATGCCATATCTTTCGGAAGGTCATAGGCGGCTGTTTACCAGGGTCTTAGAACAAGCCGACGGCGTGCTCGCAACCGGGCCCAGTCTTGCCGCTGAAGCAGAGAATATTTCCGGCTGCCCCGTTGGCTCTCTGGCGCTGGGCGTCAATAAAGAGCGCTTTATCAATTTACCGTCAAAAGAGGAAGCGAGACGCCAGCTGGACCTACCGGAAGATGCCTTCCTGGCGCTCTACGTAGGAGGTCTATTGGAGCCCAAAGGTGTTCTTGAGTTTCTAGAAGCCTTACCAATGGTCCGCAGCAAAAAGGTCATCGGTCTTTTTGTCGGCGATGGTCCTGAACGACAACAGGTCAAGCAAACACCGAGAGCCTTATCCGTCGGTTTTCAACCCCCAGAAAAAGTTCCTGCCTACATGGCAGCAGCCGACGTATTACTTCTGCCGTCACATCACGAAGGGTTGCCCAATGTCGTGATAGAAGCCGGGTTTGCAGGGCTCCCGGTAATCGGCACCGATATCGGCGGAATTGTCGATCTGATCGGAGACAACCGAGGCTATATTGTGCCTGTCAAATCCCCAGAAAATATTGCTTCGACAATCGATTATGTTGCTGCCAACCCTGAAGAAGCGGCAAGAACCGCCAAGTGTCTTGGCGAACACGCAATGGCCCACTACGAAGTTCATTCGACGACCAAACGACTTGTTGAACTATATCGTTCCTTAGTAAAGGAGCCGTCATAAATGTGCGGCATCTCCGCATTGATCGCCCTGGCAGGCTCGACTGACCTCCGCTCTATCGAGGCCATGACCAAAATAATTTCCCATCGGGGCCCCGACGGCGAGGGCTATACATTTATTACGGATGGAGAGGCACTCTCATTTTGGGGAAATGAGACGCCGGAAGAGGCAAAAGAGGGGAAAGCGCCACTGGATACCGCACTTTCCGAAGCAGCCGTCGCCCTTGGGCACCGCCGCCTCTCAATTCTCGACATATCCTCAGCAGGCCATCAGCCAATGGCCGACGATGAGGGGGGGGTCTGGCTGATCCATAACGGTGAGATATATAACTTTGTCGAGCTGCGCGAAGACCTGGAGGCGCAGGGTCATACCTTTCGCTCCAATACTGATACGGAAGTAGTGATTGCAGCCTACAAGGAGTGGGGTGTTGACTGCCTGTCCCGCTTCAACGGGATGTTCGCCTTCATTTTGATTGATCTCAAAAGAAAAAGGCTTTTCGCCGCTCGAGATCGGTTTGGAGTCAAACCGCTTTATTACTGGCGTTCTTCCCAAGGGATATTGGCCCTGGGCTCCGAGATAAAACAATTCACCGTCTTGGAAGGATGGCGGGCCAAGCTCAATCACCAACGCGCCTACGACTACCTTAACTGGGGCCTCACGGACCATACGGCAGAAACCCTATTTGAGGGCGTTCTGCAGATACCAGGCGGACATTACCTCGACTTGCCACTCAATGATCGGAGCGCCCCCGTTGAGCCGAAGGAATGGTATCGCCTTAGTAATTCTGACCTTCAGGTTATGAGCCTGCCGAACGCCGGTAAACGTTTTCGCGAGTTATTTCAAGAATCGATCAAACTGCGCCTTCGGGCTGATGTGCCATTGGGAACAGGCCTTTCAGGAGGGCTCGATTCTTCGTCTATCGTCTGCATGGTAAATGAACAATTGGCGAAAACTGGCGGGAAGAAACAGCATACCTTTTCAGCCGCTGCTAAAGACCCGCGGTATGACGAAAGCCCCTTTATCCGACAGGTGGTGGAGAAAACCGGGGTCGACGCCCATTTCACCTATCCCAACCCAAAGAGCCTGATTGATCGTTTAGACCAGATTTTATGGCACCAAGACGAACCATTTGGATCAACAAGCATTTTCGCCGAATGGGAAGTCTTCGACCTCGTCGCACGCAACAAAGTAAAAGTGACGCTTGACGGCCATGGGGCCGATGAAACTCTGGCCGGATATCATGTATTCTTTGGGGCTCTGTTGGCTGACCTTGTCCGCAGTGGTCGTTTTAGCGGCCTAAAGCACGAAATGGCAGCATTGAAACAGCGGCATGGATATGGACTTGGGTTTTGCGGTCCTGCTTTGGCCGATGCACTTTTGCCTAATTGGCTTCGGGAAATACTCCGCAAAGCAGCAGGCAAAACAACAACCGAAGCCCCTTGGCTTAATCTCAAACTACAACCGAAGACGCGAGTCGATCCTTTTATTCGTTCAGCCGGGGTTGCAGATCTGTCCGTTGATCAAGTCGTCAAAACCAGCCTGCCCCTGCAACTCCATTGGTGCGACCGAGATTCCATGGCCCATTCCATAGAAAGTCGTGCTCCGTTTCTCGACTATCGTCTGGTGGAATTCATTGTTTCATGCAAATCCTCATTGCGCATCGGAGATGGGGAGACCAAACGTATGCTGCGAGAAGGAATGGCCGATTTGCTGCCGGAAGGCATTACAAAGCGCCAGGATAAGATAGGCTTTATTACACCTGAAGAGCGCTGGGTACGCGAAGATGATCCGCAACTGTTTGAAAAACTGCTAGATAAGGCGGTCGACCAATCGGATGGTGTGCTTAGTGACGCTGCACGGACTAAAGGGCGAAAAATCATTTCTGGAGAAAAGCCATACAACGCCGTTCTTTGGCGAATGATTTGTTTTGGCGTATGGATGAAACGGTTCAATGTTGCAGCTTAAACAAAGGCAATTAGTGTAATGCTGATGATCGTTGACATTGGGGTGGGGAACCTGGGGTCCATCACAAATATGTTCAAAAAAATAGGCGTTAAGGCTGTAGCGTCGGACAACCCCAATGATTTTCTCGAAGCCACCAAGATCGTTCTACCGGGAGTGGGAGCTTTTGATGAAGGTATGCGGAGACTAAAAGAGCAGGGCTTCATCGAGACGCTCAACAAAAGAGTTTTAGGCGATAAAGTACCCGTTATTGGTATCTGTTTAGGCTCTCAACTTCTCGGAAAATCAAGCGAAGAGGGCGAACGCGCTGGTTTAGGGTGGATCGATATGGAGGTCGTTCGTTTTCCAAAGGATAAAGGATTACGGGTACCACATATGGGGTGGAATGTCGTAAACCCGGTAGGTAACCAGGGCATTTTTGCAGGTGTTGAAGGGGAGCTGCGCTACTATTTTGTTCACACCTACCACATGAAATGCAACAACTCGAAAGATATTGCCGGGACAACCCAATATGGTGATGAGTTCACTTCAGCCATTCACCATGAAAATATCTACGGCGTGCAATTTCACCCTGAGAAAAGCCACCGCTTCGGTGCGGCTCTTTTGAAAAATTTTGCGGAGCTGCCTTGATGTTGTCAGTCCGAGTAATTCCGGTTCTATTGCTGAAGGGCGCCGGGCTATACAAAACGGTCAAATTCAAAGACCCGGTTTATGTCGGCGATCCACTCAATACGGTAAGGCTATTCACGGAAAAAGAAGCCGATGAATTGATTTGCCTCGACATATCAGCAAGCCGGGAAGGCCGGGCGCCTAATTTCGAACTCTTGAACGATATCGCAACGGAAACATTTATGCCGTTCGCTTATGGCGGTGGCATCACCACAATCGAGGAAATCCGCAAACTGTTTTATATCGGGGCGGAAAAGGTAGTGATCAATTCAAGTGCATTTTCATCCGCCAATCTGATCGGGGAAGCGGCAAACCAGTTCGGTAGCCAAAGCATCGTCGCCTCCATCGACGCAAAGAAGAAGTTACTTGGAGGATACGAGGTGATGAGTCATGGCGGTACACGCAAACAAAAACGTGCCCCTGCCGACCTTGCCAAGGAGCTGGAAAGTCGTGGAGCAGGAGAAATCCTGATTAACTCCATTGATCAGGACGGCACCTTACAAGGCTTTGATCTCGACTTGATTCGTCAAGTGGCCGAATCTGTTACAGTTCCGGTTGTCGCTTGCGGCGGCGCCTCAAGCTTGTCTGATTTCAGAAAAGCTACTGATGTCGGGGCAGCGGCGGTTTCTGCTGGTAGTTTCTTCGTGTTTCAGGGTAAACACAAAGCCGTGTTGATCACCTATCCAACACCAGAAGAATTAGCCGCGACCTTTGCTTAATAAAGTACCCGTATGACAAATCAGCCTTATCAGATGTGTGTCCGGTGCATCATGGACACTTCAGATCCCGATATAACATTTGACGAAGAAGGGGTTTGCAGCCATTGCCATGCGTTTGATGAAACGGTGGGCAAAACTTGGCTACCCAATGATGAAGGCAGGAGAATTCTTACCGGGCTAATCGCCGATATCAAGAAAGCGGGCGAAGGAAAAGAGTATGACTGCGCACTCGGTCTTTCCGGCGGCGTCGATAGCTCCTATCTCGCTTATCTGGCGGTTAAGGATTTTGGGCTGCGCCCTTTAGCTGTTCATGTAGATGGAGGGTGGAACTCCCCTGAGGCGGTGCGAAATATCGAAAACATCGTGAAAGCCCTCGGGATTGATCTGTTTACCTATGTGATTGATTGGGATGAAATGCGCGATTTGCAGGCATCCTTCCTTAAGGCCGGCGTCGCCAACCAGGACACACCTCAAGATCACGCGTTTTTTGCTAAACTGTTCGAGTTTGCAGTGAAGAATGACATTAAATACGTTCTTTCGGGCCATAACATCGCAACGGAATCAGTCCTACCGACAGGCTGGGGATATAACCCGCGCGATGACCGGCAGATTAAAGGTATCCATAAACGCTTTGGCACCGGAAAACTCAAAACCTTCCCCATTGCATCCATCTTCAAATATTTCATCTATTTCCCACACATCAAGGGAATGAAGGTGATTAATCCTTTGAATTATGTGCCTTATAATAAGGCTGCGGCGATGGAAGTCCTAAAAAGCGAGTTGGGCTGGCAGTATTACGGCGGGAAACATTTTGAATCTCGGTTTACCAAGTTCTTCCAAGCCTATTGGCTCCCGGAGAAGTTTGGTTTTGATAAACGCCGCGCTCACCTTTCGAGCTTAATTCTTTCAGACCAAATAAGCCGTGAAGACGCGCTGACTGAGATGGAAAAACCGGCTTACCCACTTGATCAGCTTGAAGAAGACAAAGAATTTATCCGCAAAAAGCTTGGATTTACCGCAGATGCGTTTGAAGCCTTAATGGCCGCCCCAACACACAGCCATCTTGAATACCCATCCTATGTTTGGCTGGTAAATTTGCGTCGTAAATTTCGCCGTTGGAGAAACGGTGAATAAGGGCTGCAATAGGCAAAGAATCAGGGTACAAACTCGAGACTTTTATTGGGACGGGAAACAAAGCTATGACCACGTCTAAATCCGGACCAACCGTTGCCGTAATAGGCTGCGGGCACTGGGGAAAAAACCTTGTTCGCAACTTCCATGGATTGGGAGCTCTGGCTGCTGTACATGACCCTAATGCACCTGTTGCTGAAAAGTACGCGGCCGAATACGGCGTGTCAGCGCTAAATTACGATGAGATTCTAAGCAATTCGGATATTGACGGGGTTGTAATCGCGGCCCCGGCGGAACTTCATGTCGACCTTGCGCAAAAGGCGATTGCTGCGGGCAAGCATATCTATGTCGAAAAACCTTTGGCTTTAACCGTCCCGGAAGCGGAAAAAGTGGTTGATGCGGCTGAGGCAGCCAGCCGAATCGTCATGGTTGGTCATTTGCTGCAATATCACCCGGCTTTCCTGACTTTAAAAGAAATGGTTCACAGCGGCAAATTGGGTCGCTTGCAATATGTATACTCCAATCGCCTGAACCTTGGAAAAGTGCGCCGGGAGGAGAATGCCCTTTGGTCATTCGCCCCCCATGACATTTCAATGGTCCTCGCATTAATCGGAAGCGAACCCGACACGGTAACGGCCGTGGGTGCAACCTATCTTCATAAAGTCATTGCGGATGTTACGACCACACACTTGAGCTTTCCCAGCGGTGAAAAAGCTCACATTTTCGTCTCCTGGCTTCATCCTTTTAAAGAGCAGAAGCTTGTAGTGGTTGGCGAGGAAGGAATGGCTGTTTTCAACGATGGCGAGCCTTGGGATCGGAAGATCCTCCTCTATCCCCATAAGATCGAGTGGGTTGATGGCAAGCCAAGTCCAGCGAAAGCTGATGCGGTTCCCGTGCCGGTTCAGGAAGACGAGCCCTTGAAGCTTGAATGTGCTCATTTCCTCGAGTGCATTGCTGAAGGGAAAACGCCTCGAACGGACGGACGCGAAGGCATTCGCGTTCTGCGAGTCCTTGAAACGGCGCAAAATTCCATGGATGGCGGGGTACTACGAGGCGCCGCACCAAGCCCTTTTGAGGGCGCAATGGTTCATGAAACCGCCATTGTCGATCCCCCTTGCGAAATAGGCCAGGGAACCAAAATCTGGCATTTTAGTCATGTGCTTAAAAACACCAAGATCGGCACTAACGTCATCATCGGTCAAAACGCATCGATTGGTCCAGACGTCGCCATTGGCGACAACTGCAAAATTCAGAACAACGTCAGCCTTTACAAGGGTGTGACTCTCGAACAAGGCGTCTTTTGCGGCCCATCCTGTGTGTTTACCAACGTCAACACACCGCGCGCGGAGGTAAACCGAGCCGATGAATTCTTGCCGACACTCGTCAAAAAAGGAACATCGATCGGCGCCAATGCGACAATTGTTTGCGGCCATACTCTTGGTGAATATTGTTTCATCGCTGCTGGAGCCGTCGTAACTAAGGACGTAAAACCCCACGCCATGATGGCAGGTGTGCCCGCCAGACAAATCGGCTGGGTCAGCCATGCAGGTGAAAAGTTAGGCGCAGATCTCATTTGCCCCCGCGAGGGCCGAAAATATCGTATCTCAAATGACCGATTGGAGGAAATCTCCTGAGATGAGTCAGATCGCATTTATTGACCTTCAAGCCCAGAAGGCTCGTTTAGGGGACAAAATTGACGCGGCCATTCAGAAAGTTCTGGCTCATGGCGCTTTCATTATGGGTCCGGAGGTTCGAGAGCTGGAAACCAAACTCGCCGAATTTTCTGGGGCTAAACATGCCATTTCCTGCTCAAGCGGCACAGACGCGCTACTCTTACCTTTAATGGCGCGGGGAATTGGCCCAGGCGATGCGGTCTTCGTTCCCTCCATGACTTTTGCCTCAACGGCTGAAGTTGTTTCTTTGCTCGGAGCAACGCCTGTTTTCTGTGACGTTTTTGAAGACAGCTTCAATATGGACTCCGCCAGCTTGGAAGCGGCCATTGTCGCAGCCAAGGATGCCGGTCTTATGCCTAAAGCCGTCATACCGGTTGACCTTTTTGGACAACCTGCCGATTTTGAGGCGCTTTTACCGATTGCAGAGCAAAATGGATTGTTCCTTCTTGACGATGCAGCTCAAGGTTTTGGAGGGTCATTGCACGGTAAGAAAATCGGAACTTATGGGAACGCAACGGCGACCAGCTTCTTTCCAGCCAAGCCTTTAGGCTGTTATGGCGATGGCGGTGCAGTGCTAACTGACGACGATGATCTCGCTGATATAATGCGCAGTCTGCGAGTTCATGGAAAGGGAACCGATAAATATGACAATGTGCGCATAGGCCTTAACGCAAGGTTGGACACAATCCAAGCCGCCATATTGATTGAGAAGCTTGCAATTTTCGCCGATGAGATCGAGGCACGCAATCGAGTGGCGGCGCGTTATAACGAGCTTCTTAAGGATGTTGCCGATGTGCCGATCGTCATTGAAGGCGGCATTAGCGTTTGGGCTCAATACACCTTGAAGGTGAAAAACAGGGCCGAGGTACAGGCTGGCTTAAAGAGCCATGGAGTGCCAACAGCCGTTTACTATCCCTTGCCGCTTCATCGTCAAACTGCGTATAGAGCTTGTCCGACAGCAAAAGGCGGCTTGCCGATTTCTGATAAACTCTCCGAGATTGTCGTCAGCCTACCGATGCACCCCTACTTGGATGAGGCCGTGCAAGACACAATTATCGACGCGTTACGGAAAACCATATCATAAGTATGACATGTAAGATTTTAACCATTGTCGGCGCGCGACCGCAGTTCGTCAAAGCGGCTCCTGTCGGCCATGCAATCAAAAAAATGGACGGCCTACAGGAGGTATTGGTCCATACGGGGCAGCATTACGATACGGCAATGTCTGAGGTTTTCTTTGAAGAACTGGGCATTGCCGCACCTGCTTACAACTTAGGAGTTGGTGGGGGTGGCCACGGAGAAATGACCGGCCGCATGTTAATGGCGTTAGAGCCTTTAATGGCCGAAGAAAAACCGGATGCTGTTTTAGTTTATGGCGACACCAACTCAACTCTAGCGGGCGCACTAACCGCTGCTAAAATTCATATTCCGGTTTTTCATGTAGAGGCGGGCTTGAGATCCTTCCGCATGACCATGCCAGAAGAAATCAACCGTCGAATGACTGATCATGTTGCTAACCTTCTTTTTTGCCCGACCAAGCGGGCCGTAAACAATCTAAAAAGGGAAGGCATTGAAAAAGGCGTCCTATTTGTCGGTGACGTTATGTACGACTCGGCTTTGCTTGCCGCTAAAACTGATGCTGGCTCGGATATTGTTGAGCGTTTAGACCTTCAAACAACCGCTTACGAGGTTGCAACAGTCCATCGAGCCGAAAATACCGATAACCCACAGGCCCTTACTGAAGTATTGAGCTTCTTGAAAGAACGGGCTTTAAATATGCCTGTGGTTTTACCCCTTCATCCACGAACAAGAAATGCTGCGGCCAAGCACGGGCAAACATTTGACGGACTGATGGTCATTGATCCATTAGGTTATTTGGAAATGGCTCACCTCATCCGTGGCAGTGCAGGAGTTCTGACCGATTCTGGAGGCTTGCAAAAAGAAGCCTATTTCCATCGTGTCCCTTGCATCACATTACGCGACGAAACCGAATGGGTGGAAACGATTGACAATGGATGGAACCGCCTTTGGAAATCCCCAAAAAATTATGAAGAAAAGCGCGACATCAGCGAATATGGAACGGGCAATAGCGCAGACAAAATTGTTAAAGCGATGATTGGTTTTTTAAATGACGTCGCCTAATAACCCAAACAAACGATTGCTTTATATTACCCTGGAATCTCCTAGAGAAGGGCAAGCCTCTTATGCGCATGTCCACGAGATTATCGCAGGGCTTAAAAAAGTCGGATGGACTGTTGAGCTTTTTGCCCCCAGCTATGCTGATCAATGGGAGCGCCCAAAGCTTCTTTCCCGGATGTTTGAATATTTCAAAGTTCAAAGAAAATTGTGGCGCTCACTCCAGGATGGCGATGCTATCTACATGCGCTCACATTTTCTCGCCTTTCCGCTGGCTTGGTACGCAAAAAGAAGAGGGATCGTTGTACTGCAAGAAGTTAATGGCCCCTATGAAGACATTTATATCAGCTACAAATGGATGAAGCCGCTGTCTGCTTTTGTCACTTGGATGTGGCGCAGTCAGTACGAATGGGCCGATGGCGTAATTACTGTAACCAAACAACTTAAAACCTGGGTGCTCGAACAAATTTGTTTTGGGGAAGTGGATGTCATTCCAAATGGGGCCAATACGGATTTATTTAGACCTGATGCAAAATGTGAGCTTGACCTTCCCGAACGTTACGCCTTGTTTTTTGGTGGTTTGGCCCGTTGGCAAGGCATTCCGACACTTCTGGCTGCCGCCGAGAACCCAGCCTGGCCGAAAGATGTTGATTTAGTCATTGTCGGTGACGGTCAAGAACGGCAATTGGTTGAGGAAGCTGCCGCTCGCAATAGTCTCATTAAGTACGTGGGGCGTCTTCCCTATCACCAAGTCCCAGGGGTCATTGCTCATAGCCTTTGCGGCGTAATTCCTAAAAATAACTTAGGAGACCGGCAAGGGACCGGGCTTTTCCCACTTAAGGTATTTGAAACGCTTGCAGCAGGTGTCCCCGCCATTGTTAGCGATTTTCCTGGCCAGGGAGATCTCATAAAAGACAATGGCTGTGGAATAGCGATCCCAGCGGAAGACCCCGAAGCATTGGCTGAGGCTGTCGCCACACTCGCAACAGCCCCCGATAGAGTCAAAGAAATGGGCCAACGTGGCCGTAATATCATTGTTGAGGCTCATTCATGGGAAGCTCGAGCATCCCAAACGGGAAAATTTATTGAACAAGCAATTGCCCAAAAAGCAAGTGATCTCATTTCTGCGTCCTGACAATGACTGAAACCTTAAGGCGGTTCACTACTTTTATTTTAGTGGGCGGCTTTAGCGCTCTAATCGACGTTGGCCTAGTAGGCTTGTTGCTTTATGCCCATTTCCCGGACATGGCATCGGTGACCATCGGCTTCTTAGCTGGCGTTATCGCAAATTACATTCTCCATGCAAAAGTTACGTTCCAAGTCACCTCAATGACTGCTGGGAGTATCACCAGATATCTGACGGTTCTTTTTATCAACTACCTGATCACCGTTGGGATAATTCAGATTTTAAGCATCGTTTTCGAGACACCTACTTTGGTCGGAAAAATAATATCCTTACCCATAATTGCTATTGTTGGATTTACCCTTTCTCGATACTGGGTGTTTCGAGAAACTAACCACAGAGGGTAGATTTTCCCAGTTGGTGAGAGGCGGTTAGATGGAGTTCAAACGGGTCGAAACCTCAGAAAGTGCCCTATCTGAGTGCTCAAGTCTTTTACTTAAGTGCTTTCCGAAAGCCACGCATTTAGACACCGAATACCTAGCCTGGCTCTACCGCGACAACCCAGATGGCGAAGTCGTAGGGTTCAATGCTTATGAGAATGGCATTTTGGCCGCCCACTACAGTTGTATTCCGGCTCAATTATCCATTCGTTCCAGCCCCATCCGCGGGCTCCTTTCTTTAAACACGGCAACTCATCCTGATTTTCAAGGGCGCGGTCTATTCACAAAATTAGCCAAATTGACCTATGAGGCAGGCAAGAAAGAAGGGTATGAGTGCGTATATGGAATTGCGAATGCCAACAGCACACCAGGCTTTACCCGTAAACTTGGCTTTCAGTTACTTCGACAACTTGAGGCCCGGATTGGATTTGGCGGCTTGAGGGCAGATTGGAATAACGCAAAAGTAACTTCCAGCTTTAGGCGAGCTTGGCCCGACGACGCCCTGCAATGGCGCAATGCTAATCCCAAAAATCCGTTGGGTTTACACTCTTGGAGGGACGGCATCGTCCAGATAACAGGGGACGCTATTGCTCCACTAATTTCAGCTTATGGTGAAGTGTTAACCGAGGGACCCTGCTCACTCAAAAGTACCGGGATTTCAAACGGCGCAAAGCTTTTTATTGGAGCATTCCCCAAAAAAATATGCCATTTCCCAACCTATTTCTCAATTCCCCGAATGTTTTGGCCCTCCCCTTTGAATTTTATTTTCCGCTCTCTAAATGATGATCTAAAAATACCAAACCCCGATGACCTCCTGATTTCATTTATCGATTTTGACGCCTATTGAATACGACATAGAAAAATTACCTTTCTGACAATGCGCCCTCTGTTTCTTTTTGCCCATCAAGACGATGAATTCGGTGTCTTCGCGGCGCTGGCAAAGCACTGCCGGGAAGAAAACTCACCCCTTTGTATTTACCTAACGAACGGTGAAACCGAGAAAGCCGATTCATCGGTCAGAAATAGTGAAAGTTTGGCGGCCTTATCTCGGCTGGGGGTAAAAGAAACCGATATCGTTTTCCTGGGCACCAAAGAAGAAATCCCAGATGGCCAGCTATATCGGCACCTGGAAACGGCAATAGAGGCCCTAGAGTCCTTGACGCCCGAAATCCCCAAAGAAAAACTTCAACTATATATTCCTGCTTGGGAGGGAGGACACCAAGACCATGATGCCGCCCATCTGATCGGAATGGCCTTGGCAAAAAAAATGGGAGCGGATGGCGTTGTCTATCAATACTCCCTTTACCATGGGGAGAACCTTCCTAGGCCATTCTTCAAAGTACTCTCACCGATTAAGCTGAACGGTCCAACCCAATCAATACCGGTGACATTTAGCCAATGCCTCAAATTTCTAAGGCTCATTCTACTTTATAGATCACAGGTCTCAACTTGGATTGGACTTGCTCCCTTTGTCGCATTGAAACTCTTGTTTAGGCGCAAACAAGACCTACAGGCCGTCGACATTAAGCGATGCACGGAACGCCCTCATATCGGCCCCTTGCTATATGAAAAAAGAGGACGAGGGACGTTTGACGACAACGCCCGGGTGGCAGAGCCGTTCATACAAAAATGGCTCTCAAATTCCATCAGCCAGCTAAAGCACGGTAAGTTGTAGTTTTTTCTTAACTCCTTAATCAATGATCATGTAGGAATGCACTGATACTTTTGTCGGTTGGGGAAACGAGACATGATAGCCGCAGTCATCCCGTGTTACCGGGTAAAAGATCATATCTTGGGTGTATTGAGTGAAATAGGCCCTGAGGTAGAAACGATTGTCTGCGTCGACGACGCCTGCCCTGACAGTTCTGGCGATTTCATTGAACAGAACTGTGACGATGATCGAATCATCATCGTGCGCCACAAGGAAAATATGGGGGTCGGCGGAGCAACGATGACCGGATATAAAACAGCTATCGAAAAGGGCGCTACAGTCCTTGTGAAGCTCGATGGGGATGGGCAAATGGATCCACGCCTTATCGAAAGCATCGCACAACCCGTTGTGGAGGGACAGGCCGACTATTCAAAAGGAAATCGGTTCTTCAATCCACGCGATGTTCGGGCTATGCCCAGCACACGCCTTTTTGGAAATGCCGCGGTTTCATTTCTTTCAAAAATATCGAGCGGTTACTGGACGATCTTCGATCCTGCTAATGGTTTTACGGCTATTCATAGGAAAGTTGCTCGACAATTGCCGTTTGAATCGATTGCAAAAAGGTACTTCTTTGAATCCGATATGCTTTTCCATTTAGGTGGATTGAGAGCTGTTGTCATCGATGTTCCGATGGAAGCCCATTACGGCACTGAAACAAGTGGCCTTAGCATCCCCAAGATTATTCTCCCTTTCTTGGGGCGCTATACGAGGAATTGTTTCAAGCGAATCTTCCTTAACTATTTCCTTCGCGATTTTAATGTCGGATCATTAGAGCTTGCCGTAGGCCTTATCCTTACTATTTTCGGCTTTACTTTCGGCCTGGAACGGTGGATCCAGGTCACCTCTGAGGGAGCTCTGGCCTCTGCGGGAACGGTCATGCTCGCGGCCCTACCTTTTATTCTGGGCGTACAGTTTTTGTTGAACTTTATTAACTACGATATTACCCACACACCGGTAAAACCAATCCACCCCCTGCTTAAACCATGACTTCATCAACAACCTCAGGCTGGAACCCCGACAAGGTGGTCATGGCGCTTTTTTGCTGTGCGCTCGCTACGCGTTTCTCGGCGTTTATCTTTCTGCCCGATTACAAATTCCCTGATGCCGAGGCCTATATTGAAGCTGGCATCAAGCTCTTCGAAACCGGAGATATTGGCAATCCATTGGCCATGCCGCTCTACCCGATCCTTACCTACCTATTCGGCAATGGGTTAGTTTATCTAGAGTTAGCCGCTTCCGCTTTTACCGTTTGGCTTGTTTACCGTCTAACCATAGAAATTTCACAAGACTATATTGCCGCGACTCTAGCCGGACTGATAACTGCAGGATATCCGCATTTCATCTTCTATTCCCTGCTTGGGCTAACAGAGACACTTTATTTATTCCTCGTATGTCTGGCATTCCTTTTGCTGTATCGAAAACAGTTCTTATGGGGATCAGTCGTTATCGTCGCTTCTATTTTGATGCGACCGGTACTTGATCTACTGGCGCCAATTCTTTTGCTCACATTTTCACTGGTCGTCCATAAAGAAACTATCCCAAAGGCTCTTCAGAGGGTCGGCGTTTACGCGTTAGTTTACGTGGTGCTTATGGCGCCCTGGTGGGTACATAATAATGCCAAGTATCACACTTTTGTCAGGCTTAGCCTTGGAGACGGGATAGTTTTGTATTCAGGAAACAACCCGATGAATAAATCTGGAGGAGGTGTGGCATACGGGGGACCAAACGACGATATGGATTTGTCAATTTTCTCCCATATCAGGGGTCCAATCGAACGCAATAATGCGATGAAGGCGGCCGCATTCGATTTCATTAAGGAAAACCCAGGCCGATTTGTTGAACTCGCAGGAAAGAAATTCGTTAGATTCTGGCGATTGTGGCCTTATGCCCCCCAATACAACAAACCTCTTTATATTGCCGTTTCATTGATGAGCTATGGCGTCGTTTTACTCTTATCTATTGCAACCCTTCTTAAAACAGGCATTGCTAATTGGCGAAACTACGCCCCATTTTTGCTGTTTGCTGGATATTTAACGGCTATCCACATGGTAACTATTGGCTCGATACGCTACCGGCTTCCTATTGAACCATTTCTCATAGTTATGGCATCCCTTTCCGCAGCAATGATCGTAAGAAAATGGGCTCCCAACCTTACAGAAGGAAAGTCCGACGTATCCGTTTCCAGTCCACGAGAAGGAGCTTCCTAGGTGTGTGGTTTCGCCGGAATATTTAACCGGCAGGGTGAGATGACCGAACTGGCGCTTGAGGATAATGCTCGAGCAATGGCAGAGGTTCAATCTCATCGTGGTCCTGACGATTCAGGGGTTTGGGTTGACGCCCAATCCGGCATCGCCCTCAGCCATCAACGCTTAGCGATCATCGATTGTTCCCCCCTCGGGCACCAGCCAATGGCTTCGGCGTGTGGCCGCTATATGATTGCCTACAACGGAGAGATCTACAATTTTCGAAGAATTGCCGAAGAACTGAGCAATAGCGGCATCACTGTCAAAGGAGGAAGTGATACGGCCGTCCTGCTTGCCGCTTGCGCCACTTGGGGGGTCGGCGCAACAGTCGAAAAATGTATTGGCATGTTTGCCTTCGCCTTATGGGATAAAAAAAATAAATGCGTCACCCTGGTCCGTGATCGTTTGGGAATCAAACCGTTGTACTGGGGTCGCTACGGCAATACCTTCTTGTTCGGCTCTCAACTTAAAGCCCTCATGAAATATCATGCCTTCGATGACAATGTTGATCACGATGTCCTGATTAATTATCTGCGCCATGCCTACATCCCTGCTCCTTTCACTATCTTCAATAAAGTCCGCAAGTTAGAACCCGGAACCATCCTCACTATTCCATATTCTGGAGAGCCAACGGTTGAACGTTATTGGGACGCCAGGGCTCTTGCCGCCCAAGGCTGGCGGTCCCCAAATAAGGAGAGCCCTCTGGAGGTTGAGAAACGACTGGAAGAATTGCTAACCGACGCCGTCAGCCAACGCCTTATCTCTGACGTTCCATTAGGCGCTTTTCTATCTGGCGGTGTCGACTCCTCGCTTGTCGTCGCATTGATGCAAAAAGTAAGCGCACAGCCAGTGCGTAGTTTCTCCATTGGCTTCTACGAAGATCAATACAATGAGGCAACCCACGCAAAGGCCGTTGCAAAGCATTTAGGAACCGAACACACAGAGCTATACGTTACATCTGATCAAGCCCTCAATCTGATCCCCAAGCTTCCTGCCTGGTATGATGAACCTTTTGCAGACTCATCCCAGTTACCAACACTTCTTCTTTCCAAGATGACCCGAAAATACGTCACCGTGGCATTATCCGGCGATGGCGGTGACGAAGTCTTTGCTGGCTATAACCGTTACTTCTGGACAAACCGAATTTGGAAAGCCATGCATCCCTTTCCTCGCTCTTTCCGCTCCGCAGGAAAGGCCATGATGACAGCCGTCTCCCCGGAAAATTGGGATCGGATCAGCCAAATGATCCCATCTAAGTTTTCTTCACCTCAATTCGGCGACAAAGTTCACAAACTTGCGGGTATTGTTGATGCAAATGATCTAAATACTATCTATCGTCGCCTTGTTAGCCAGTGGCCCCATCCGGAAAAAATCGTTCCATCGGCTTCAGAACATCAAGGCATTCTTTGGGACGAGACAATTTCACAGGATCGACCAGATTCTGTCGGACGAATGCAACTTCTGGACATGCTGACTTATCTCCCTGACGATATTCTCACCAAGGTTGATAGGGCAAGCATGGCCTATTCACTCGAAGCCAGAGTGCCACTGCTTGATCATCGGATTGTCGAATTCGCCTGGGCTTTGCCCCGATCACTCCTGGTGCAAAAAGGGGCCGGGAAGAATATTCTAAGGAACATATTATACCGGCATGTCCCCAAAGATTTGATCGAGAGACCCAAAATGGGGTTCGGAGCGCCCATCGGCCATTGGCTGCGAGGCCCCTTACAAGACTGGGCCGAATCGCTATTGTCCGAAAAAAGGCTCAAGGAAGACGGCTATTTCAATCCCGGTCCCATTCGCACGGCATGGCGGCAACACCTGTCAGGGACACGAAACCACCAATACGCCCTTTGGGCTATTTTAATGTTTCAAAGTTGGCATGACCATTGGTTAAGCAACAAATGAAAATATGCCAATTAGCATCTGTGGACTTCACGATGCGTCACTTCCTGCTGCCTTTGATGGAGGGTATGCGGAATGAGGGTCATGAGGTTATCGGAGTTTGCGCCGATGGTCCAAAACTGGCCGCCATACGCGAAAAGGGATTTCGAGTAGAAACGGTTGAGTTCAAACGGAATTACGACATCCTAAGTCATTTTAAGGCTTACCGTCGTCTGGTTCGTCTATTCCGGAATGAACGCTTCGATATTGTTCATGTCCACACGCCAATTGCAGCTTTGATCGGACGGCTGGCCGCCGCAAGGGTGGGCGTTCCCAAAATCGTCTATACGGCCCACGGCTTTTATTTCCATGAAAACCAGTCATTTTGGCTGCGGTCCATATTTATTGCTCTTGAATGGTTGGGCGGAAGATTTACCGACGTTCTGTTTACCCAAGCTGAAGAAGACGCCGAAACCGCTAAAAGATTTGGTTTTTGCAAAGATATAATGGCCATAGGCAACGGTGTTGACATTAACCGTTTTCAGCCGTTCAACGACATAACAGAGCGACAAATCAAAAGAGAAGCATTGGGGGCCAACAGCGACGATGTTGTAATTTTGATGGTTGGTAGGCTGGTTGCCGAAAAAGGATATCTCGAACTTTTTCAAGCCATGAAATCGGTTAGGGCTAAGCTATGGGTTGTTGGCAGTCGCCTTGAAAGCGACCATGCAAGTTCTATTGATCAAGCCATAGAAAATCTTAAAAGCGACCCGGCACTATCGGGAAAAATTTCATTTTTAGGATATCGTACCGACGTAGACGATCTTATGAAGATCGCCGATATTTTTACGCTGCCATCTCACCGAGAAGGAATGCCACGATCAATCATCGAAGGCATGGCCTCAGGTCTACCAGTTGTCGCCACAAATATTCGGGGCAGTCGGGAAGAGGTCATCGACGGCAAAACCGGTTTCTTAACACCTCTTGGGAACGTAGAAGCGCTATCACAACGCCTTACCTTATTGGTTTCTGATGAGAAAATGCGCACAACAATGGGAGAGAATGGTCGACGCAGAGCAATAGACCTATACTCCGAAAAAAACGTTATTAACCGGCAGATAAACCATCTGAAACTAACAAATGAAACTTGCCATGTTTGATTTGGCGCTCCTTACCAGTATCGCAATACCTATCACCCTGCTAATTATGGAAGTTAGGCGTACGCCTACTGCCAAAATAGTTTTAAACCATTTTTGGTACTTTTCACTCATTTGGGCCGCTGCTTTTCCTTTTCGAGCCTGGCTGATCAATGATGGCTTAGTAACCCCACAAACTATTATTACAGGGGCGACAAAGCCCCTTTCTGAGATTGCCCTTGCTCAAGCGCTGATTTTATCGCTCGGGTTTTGGGGTGTTGCCTACGCAGGGTATCGCACAACTTCAATTAGTACTGCCTCATCAAACGAAAGAGACAAACCATCCGAAAAGCGCCTACTCGTTTCCTTCGCCGGGCTCATCGTTCTTGCCGTCGCGGGCTTAATGCTGGCTCTTCCAAATCCCAATGATTTGGCCGGGGATGAGCTATTCAAAGCGCGGGCCGGGATCGGAATAATCTGGGTCCTACCTGACTTTGTTCTCTATTCCGGTATCGTCTATATCGCTTATCTTGCCAACCAATTCACCACCCCTCTATCGCTACCACGACTCTTCGTATTTGCGCTTCTGATTCTTCTCGCCCTGGGGGCGACAGAGCTGTTTTTCTCACGACGGTTCATTTCGGCGATTGCCTTAGCACTAACACTAATGATCGTGATTAGAAATCCAAAGTGGTGGCCTCTTGGACTTTGTGGCGTTCTGGGCACAGTATTCGCCTCTGGTTTGTTTGAGGTCATACGGAGGGTTGGAGATTATCTCAATCAGAATGACGCCCTGATTAATAATCTTGCTAAGCTGCTTTATGAAACGTTGATAAAGTTCCACCTTCATCTTATTTCAACTAGCTTTGAGGGTATTGAGCACTTAGCTCATTTTCTCAGGAAGGCGTCCTGGCCTGACTTGCTGACTGGTGTAGATTACGGGATCAGCTGGGCATTTAATCTTGGTCTCAGCCTGGTGCCCAGGGCAGTATGGGCTAGCAAACCCTTAGTTTATGGCGGGCTTGACGAACTTCAATGGCTCTATCCGCACTACTTTGAAGGCGCTTTTCCATCAACAGCCATCCCCATTTCCTTCATTGTGGATTTTATCTTCGGATTTGGATTGATTGTTGCTGTTGTACTGACCTTCTTACTCGGTCGTTTCTTAGCCTGGAATACACACGCTTTATGGAACTCTGACAGTAATTTTGCAGTTCTTGCGCTTTCATTTTACTCCTTCATCTTCATGTTTAACCTTGTCCGAAGCGGAACAGGCTTTGGACATACGGTCCTTCTTTTTACGCTGGTTTGCGGGGCCCAGATCGGATTTAACCGCGTTATTCCTGCGCTTGGATCGATGATGAGAGCCATATTCTCACTCGACATATTTCGAAAAAGACACAACAATAATGAGGCCATTTTCTTTTATCCCCATAGTTATTTAAGGGATCGGCAACTTGATACCATTGCAAGGTGGAATGGTGAAATTGCCAACCCCGAAATGGCCCATTTCCGGAAAGGGGATCAAGTTACGAAGCAGCAATCGCTAACCCCAGCCCGTCCTTCATGGAAAACACGGATACCACTGCTAAATATCAAACTGAGACCTAGTGACACTCCTAAAAACTCTCCTCTCTATATTTGGGGAGGGCTCGCACTTAACGGTCCGTTCATTACGGATATCGATAACCCCTATGCATTTACGGCCTATAACCCTTTTGCGGTAAATATCTATCGCCCCTTTATCCGCACGATCCTGGAAAGCTCCCGGTGTCTCCAAATTCGCTGCCTGAGCGAAGCCTGTCGAGGTGGGGTGCTTCGCGAATACGGGCCGATCGCAGGCGAGAAGGCCGTCGTTGTTTATCCTCAGATAACAGCGTCTCCCTCCAATTCGGCAACCGATAGAGAGGAGTGCCGATTTCTTTTTGTTTCCACCCAGTTTGAAATTAAGGGAGGGAGGGCGCTTCTAAGGGCCTTTAAAAAAGTCCGCGAAGCCGCACCAATGTCTCACCTGGACCTCGTAACATATTTGCCCCCTGAATTAACAGAAGAATGCGCAGCCACGCCAGGCATAACGGTTCACGAGGCCAATTATAGTCGTAGCGAAATCTCGGAAAGGTTTATGGCCCACGCCGATGTTTTTGTGCACCCAACCTATTTCGATTCCTTTGGCATGGTGGTTCTAGAAGCTCTTGCCCATGGCCTGCCAATAATAGCGACCGATGTTTACGCCATACGAGAGATGGTCAAAACCGGGGAAAACGGCATACTGCTTCATCCACCGCTATCGATCTGGAATGACACAACGCCTTCCCCGCTTTTTTCAAGCATAGAAAAAGTTCAAACGAAACTATTGGAAACTGATACTTCCGAGTTCGAAAACGCTCTGGCCCAATCAATGATCTCCTATGCGCTAGATCGAGACATGATTAAGCTGGCGTCGACAAAAAGCGTAGAACTCTTTCAGTCGGAGTTCACAACATCCGCATGAAATTTTCGGTAATCATTCCGGCATATAATGCACATGAAACCATCGGCGCAACGATAGAGAGCGTCGTGTCAGCAACACGGCCAGCGACAATAGAGCTTGAAGTGTTTGTCGTTGATGACGGCAGCCAAGACGGTGCGGCATTAAGAATGGTCGTCTCGGCTTACCCCGAGGTTCAATTGATTACCCAATCGCCTAACAGGGGAAAGTGTGCCGCGGTCAACCTCGGCGTTTCCTACTCAAAAGGTGACGTTGTGACTATTCTAGACGCGGATGATATTTTTGTTCCGGAGTGGCCTGAGGTTTTGCAAGATTGCCTCCAAGGCTGGCCCAAAGAGAGTCCCATTTGCTTCAGCGCGTGCAAAACACAAGATGGCGACACAACAGTCTCCTACCCAAACTACACAGGCAATTTCACCTATGAAGATATTCTAAAAGAGCATCGTACCGGTGAATACCTACCCATTTTTAGGGGCGACGCCGTCCGGGACAAAGGGGGGTACTTCGATTCCAAGATGAGTGTCCCTTGCGAACTCTATACCTACCTGGATTATGCGCGAAGCGCCCCATTGTGGATCTCGTCCAAAATCTTACGCATTTACAAAATTGACCAGGGTTCCTCCCTTACAGCGTCCTATCACAAGCCGGAAAAGGCGAAGCAACTCGCACAATGCTACGATTTAGTATTTGAAGAATTTGGCGACGATTACAGCCAGATTGCACCCATTTTCTATTCAAAACGAAAACTTCGCCAAGCGGTCTTTGCCTCAATGGCAAACGAAAGGAGAGCTTTGAGTATTTGGCGAGACGGAGCTCGGCTGGCCATCCCGATTGAGTCCATAGCCAGTCTTCTATTGATTCTATTTGGTGGCAAAAACACCATGAAGGTCGTCAGTATTGCCAAGAAACTCGGTCTGATAAGGCGGTTTGGCTAACGATGTGCGGCATAGCAGGCATTGCGACCCATTCCCCCGGAAAGGTAGAGAACACTGTTCTTGCACAGATGGCCTCGGCGCTGGAACATCGTGGGCCAGACGCCAATGGCCTATGGGTGAACGACCATCATTCATTGGGTCTCGCCCACACCCGCCTAAGTATTATCGACCTCACCCCAGCAGCAAATCAGCCTCTATTCAACGAAACCAAATCTCTTTCTTTGGTCTGCAATGGGGAAATTTATAACCACAAGGAATTACGCGCAGGCCTTGAAGCCAAAGGCCATAGATTCAAGACGAACAGTGATTCTGAGGTCATCCTCCATCTATATGAAGATTTGGGAGAAAATTGTGTTAATCACCTAAAGGGGATGTTTGCGTTTGCCATTTTCGACGAAAAGACAAGAGAACTTTTTTGCTGCCGGGATCGTTTCGGAAAAAAACCCTTTTTCTATTCAGAGACACCAGACGGCTTCGCTTTCGCATCGGAAATACCCTCACTCCTCAGCCACCCCCATGTTAATCGGACAATCGACCCGACGGCCGTCGGTTTGTATTTGCTTCGCAATCTCCGCCATATTCCCGACCCATATACCATCTTCCAACATATCCGCCGGTTACCACCGGGCCACCTGCTGAAAGTCAAGAACGGCCACATTGAGCAGATTCGACCCTACTGGCATCCGAGCTTTGAAACTCGCGCATTCAGTCAAGATGATCTCCTGCAGGTCTTGGATCAATCCGTGGCCCGGCGGATGGTTGCCGATGTTGAAGTCGCCGCTCTACTTTCAGGGGGTGTCGACTCATCGGCTATCGTCGATTCGATGAAGCGCCAGGGAGCAAAAAAAATTCGGACCTATGCCTTTGGCCGGGACCAAGATGATCCGGAACTTATTCAAGCTCGGAAGGTAGCCAGCTTACTGGAGACCGAGCACAAAGAGTTCTATTTCGATCCTGAAGAACAACATCGCCAGTTTGAGAGTCTTTTATCTCAACTAGGCGAACCAATCATGGCCCTTCCCCTGACGCATACCTATTCACTCTGTCAGCATATCCGGCAAGACGGTATCAAGGTTGTTTTGTCTGGGCATGGTGCCGATGAAGTATTTTACGGCTACACTGGTTTCAACAGATTGGCGCTTCTTTCACTTATTGGCGATATGATACCAAGCTTTGGAAAGCCCTTGCTTAAAGCGCTATCAACCACGATCCCCCCATCAATGTTAAAAGAAAGCTTCCTCGCACTCGGCGCCAAAAATGGGCATCGAAAAGAGGCACTCTATCGATCCGAGGCTATGGAGCTCTGGCCAAAAATTTTTCATGGAGCGGCTCTAGAAACCCGCCCTAACACGATTATTCATGACTGGATTAGCCCCTGGTTCAAATCTTCATCACCTAGGTCCTATATTGATGAAGCAGCTTACTTAGGTCTAATGCTAGAAAATGCACATGCTGTCACCATCGCCAGTGATTTACCTGCAATGGCCCACGGCATAGAGATGCGCTGCCCCTTTCTAGATGATGAGCTCATTTCCTTAGCTTTATCTCTACCTTATTCCCTAAAGGTCCGCCCCAGCCTGTTTAATGGGCAGAACAAATTATTTCTCAAGAAAGCATTAGAGTCGCGCTTGCCCAAAGACATCCTTTACGCTCCCAAAAGAGGTTTTGGATATCACATTCAGGAGGAAGCTGTACTGAAAGGAGCATGGAAAACACGCGTTGACGATGCTTTCAATAGCTTCCAAGACTTATCGGGCCTTCTTGATCGTGAGGCAGTGAAACGGTTAAAAAAATCCTTTGATGCAAACCAGGGCACCCCTGCAATTCTGATTGCAAAGCTCTACGCTCTTCATTTATTTCAATCATCAGTGGCCATGGACTAGGCTCAATGGGCTCAATTGGAACCACGCTTGGCAGTATTAGAAACAAACTGCGAAATAACCCAGACTTTATAAAAAGCGTAATCACCGCATATACGGGCATTGCCGCCAATATTATTGCTCAAGTAATCCTTATACCGCTCTACCTTGACTCTCTCGGAAAGTATCATTTCGGCATCCTAATGCTGATTCTTGGTATTATTAATTATTTAAGTATCGGCATTACCTGGGCCACCTCGGGAGGAATGCGGTTGATGGGGGAATTTTCCGCCAATGATGAGCATCGAGAATTAGAGCATTGTTATGGCCTCACCCGAACACTTCTTGTTTTATACGCCCTATTTGTTGGCTGCTTAGTAAGCTTCGTCGCCTGGCTTGGTAAAGCATTAATTTTTGACCCGAGTCTAGTCGCGGATTCTACGATCATAGGGATGGGCATAGCAGGCACCCTTTACCTTTTGGTTCTATACGACCTCAACAATGACCGAAATCTTCTTATGGCCATTGGCAAACAGGCTATCGCCAATATTTTATCACTTGTCGGTACCGTTGCATTCTTCATCTTCACCCTGGCCGCCCTCTACTTGGATGGAGGCGAGGCGGGAGTTCTGTTCGCCTATTTTCTAGGGACGCTTGTTGCGAAAATCATCAGTTGGCGGCTCGTCAGGAATTATCGTATTCAGCCGCAACCCCCTTCCCGAAAGAGCCTGCGGCTCTTGTCACGTCTCGGGGGGCGGATGGGATTGGGATACGCAGTTTACGGCATCATCCTGCTGACTTTTTTACAAGGTGACGCCCTCATTCTTGGCGCATTGGGAGGTCCAGAAATCGTCGCAGATTTCATTCTTGTATGGAAGATTGCCGATGTGGGGATACAGATGCTGTGGCGTCTACCGGAAACTCTCCTTCCCTATCTCATCCATATGGATACAAAAAACCAATCGGGTCGATTAGATCGTATTTTCAAATCCGGCACAAACTGGATGGCTGGAGTCGCCTTCCTCGCAGGCCTAGGATATGCACTTTTCGGACCGGCCATCGTTAAGCTTTGGGTAGGAGCTGAGAATACTCCCTCCGACCCTTGGGCGTTTTGGCTTTCTGGCGGCGCCATCTTTTGGCTTGTCTCAGCACGACTGCCCGCAATTTATTGTTATGCCCTCGTCCGTCTGCGGCCACTTATTAAAATCTCAGCGATCGAATTGACCGCCAAGCTCTTTTTAATTCCAGTTCTCTATCCTTTTATCGGCTTCCTTGCTCCGATTGCTGCGATCAATCTTGTCCATATTGGGGGGATTGCTTTTCTCTACAGGAGACTCTATTCATCCAGTTCAAGAAACTCCAATGGATAGGGTTTGGGTTTAGCTCAATTTCTGAGCACATGTGACGCGCAAATGAAAAAAATAAAAATTCTCCACATAATAACTGGCCTAAATACAGGGGGGGCGGAAGGCGTTCTTTTACGCAATCTAAAGCTTATGGATTCCAACACTTTCGCCCATTATGTACTGTGTCTAACCAATAAAGGCCCAGTCGCCAGCGAAATCGAGGCTCTTGGAATCCCCGTCCATTCTCTCGGCATACGGAGGGACGGCCTACCCAGCCCGGGAACCTTGTTGCGATTGCTCACCCATCCCTCATATAAGAAAGCCGATATTGTCCAAACTTGGATGTACCATGCCGATTTGGTTGGTGGGATTGCCGCAAAACTCAAATCTAACGCAAAAGTAGTATGGAATATCAGGCAAAGCACGTTAAGTAATAAGCATAGCAAAAAACTGACCATCTTTACTGCATGGAGTTGCGCCTTACTATCCAAGATCATACCGACCAAAATTATTTGCGGCTCCTATGCGGCAAAAGGCGCCCACATAAACATGGGGTATGTTGACACAAAATTTGAAATCATTCCAAATGGCTTTGATTTCGAGCACTTTAGGCCTGACAAGACGGCACGAGCACGATTACAAGAAGAACTAGGCCTTCCCGATGACGCCATTATCGTAGGGAATGTAGCGCGCCTTGATCCACAGAAAGACCATCAAACTCTTCTAAGCGCAGCAAAAACTATCTGCCAACAGAACGAAAAGGTCCATTTCGTACTGTACGGCGATAAGGTAAATCCAGATCATCCTTTCTTCGCCGAAAAGCTTTCATCGCCTTCTTTAAAAGGCCGGTGCCATCTCTTGGGCATGCGTTCGGATATGACGTCAATTTATCCCGCCTTTGATTTTTTAGTGCTTTGTTCGGCATATGGGGAAGGAGCACCCAACGTGATTGGAGAGGGGATGGCATCCGGTGTTCCTTGTATCGCAACCGATGTCGGCGATAGCTTTAGAATGATTGGTGAAACCGGAAAAACTATACCACCGTCCAATCCAGAGGCACTCTCCAGCGCAGTCTTAGAGTTCTGTCAAATGCCGCATTCGGAACGCACCATTCTGGGAGAAAAAGCCCGACAACAGATTATCGAACGGTTCCCCATCGATACGATGGTCAGACAATACGAAAATCTTTACAGGCAAATTGTCAGATAAAACATACATTGGCGGACATAGAGCTTGGGCTCAAAACGTCCTGCTATTACCCCGCTCCAAGGGCCTTGATTGCTTCGAAGGTTACCTTGGTTTCACAGATGCCGCCTTGTGTCGTTTCAAGACAAAAGGCTCTTTCATGAATACGATCACCCGCCATATGAACGACACCAATTTCCTGGTGCGGCTCATTTGGCTCAACCAGCTTGCACTCTTTATGGTCTAGCATCGGCGTACCCTTGCCACAAAACCAGTTATACGTCGCTGGCAAAAGAGTGACCGGAGCGTTATCGGCAAAAACAATGAAATTAAGGGCTGTCTGCTCCATAAGCTTAAATGGGAGCGCGGAAATATCTGGCGCTTTTTTCTTACCCTGTATTGCCCGAGTAAGGGCCGACTGCCAAAGCCCCCAATGCGGCGCGTCATGGCGAAGCGCAAAAACGCCTGAATTTAGAATTGGATTGCGGGCGAGCCTATTAGCAACCCTGAAACCAAAACAGAACTTATATGCCTTGAAGTTCTGATCCCAGCCAAACATTTTTGGCCTTTTTGCCATGGTCCAATAACTTCGGTCGATCTCTGGGGTGATAGGCAATTTACCTTTTAATGCAGCCCTTACATAAATATCTAACGCTAAATCATTCTGGACCCAAGCATCGGAGTCAATCCAAAGATAAACATCATAACCAGGGAAGTGCTTCGGCAAAAAGGGCCTGGCCGTCATAGCTCGAAAGTAGCCAGGAGCTTCATTTTGCCAGCTAAAATCAATATCCCAGTCCGCCGCAACAATTTGACTGGCGCGATTTTTAATCCATTCCAGATGATCGGCATCCAGCCCCAGATCAAGGACGCAAAGTGTAGCATCCCGTCGCTTTAGAAATGGGTCCACTGACTCAATGAGGCCTTTCAATAAATTGAAATAATTGGCGTCGGCAGCACAAACAATCGCGATCTTGGGATCAGTTTTCATCGTACCTTTGAACTCAATAGATTTTTCGAAACAAAACCATGCCTTGCCCGTATATACCAGTCGAAACAGTGGCGACAAAAAAGTAATCTCTTCTCATGACATATATAACTTGAGTGATTATACAGAGCTCACACCATCCGACTTGGGCCGCTTTGGATCATTATGACTGCCACAGAAACCGAAAACTCTATCAGTGCTGGAAACTGGCGTCACCGGGCGGAAGCTATAGCCTCCATCATGGTCGTCGCAAGCCTACCATGCTTGGTTGTTGGGCCCGTTACGTTCGCTGTTTTTGGGGGGATCGGCATTCTCCTAGCCGCCTTCCTAAACGGATGGGAGGCAAATGTTGAAGCGCTCCGGAAGTTTCTTAGATCCCCAATCGGCATCGCAATCATCTTTACTTTTGCGGCCTGGGCTCCGGGAACCATCATGTCTCTTGATGTTGGGGAATCAATTTCAGTTGTCATCAGGATGATTCTTTTCACCGTTGTCGGCATTCTCTTGTATGACTTTTTGAATAACCGCCCTCAATTGCTTCGGTTGCAGTTGAAGACAATAATCATTGGCTTATTTTTCGCTTATTTTTTGTCGACCATTACGATGGTGTTCTTTCCTGAGGTAATCGCCCAAATCAAAGGCTATGACCTTATGGAAAAACACTATGGCAAACTCTTCTTCAAACGATATGCTTCGGCCAGTGTCTTGTTTGCTCCTCTCCTGGTTTGGGGCGGACTAGCTCTTGGAAACCGCTGGCGGATCATGGCCTTTGGAATTGTCCTTCTCCTGCCTGGTTATTTTGTTCTATTGGAAAGCCGCTCGGCTATCGCCGGATTATTGGCGGCATTTCTTATTTTTGTATTGCTAATCGGCTTTCGATACAGAAACAAAATGATTCTGATCGGGCTTTGGAGTGTCGTTGGACTTGGAATCGCCGGCGCCCTGTCATATCTGGCGGCAAGATACACCTCACCTCCCGTACCGTTTGACCCCATTCTGCCGCCCTGGCTTATTGATCCCCATCGCCAGATTATTTGGATGAACACCATCAATTTGGCCGAGGTGAAACCGTGGTTTGGGTGGGGCATCAACACAGCTAATTTCGCCATCAACCATATTGAATCTTTCACCATTGCAAAAGAATACCCGCCTCTACCGGGACACCCTCATAACTGGATTGTCGAGGTGCTTGCCGAGACTGGCGTATTTGGCGTTTTATCATTGATGGGTACTGTTCTTCTGTCAGCCTTTCTCATCTTAAAGAAATATCTGGCAAACTTTCAAAAAGGCTATCTCGCTGTTATGTCTGTTTTCGGCGGGTTTTGGGTTTCTTCGCTATTCAATTTCTCTATCTGGTCTGCCTGGTGGCAAATGGTTTTTGTAGTCGTTTCCACTATCATTCTCGCCAACTCAAATTTCCATAATCGGAATAGTGAGACAGATGGCCAATGACCATTCTCGCCCTACATCTTGGACACAACGCTACGGCTACGGTTGCTGAGAACGGTGAGATCCTAGGTGTATTGAGCCAGGAAAAAATTGATGGAATTAAAAATTCCGCTGTATTTCCAGGCGAGGCTATTAATGCGCTCCTAGCACAATCTGGAAAAAAAATCGAAGACATTACAGATGTTGCAATCGCTGGCACGAGCATCTTTCCTGCAAGGTGTTATGCACATCTACAAGGTAACCGCACCCAACACCAAGAGAGGAAGGCGAACCGAACGGCTAAGGACTTCGCCAACTCTATCCTTCGAAAAACAGCACCACCGCTCTACCGGTTACTGCGGCAAGGACTGCAACGAAAGCTCGTTGATGAAGGACTAGCTGAGCTAAAGCGTAATCTTGATGCGCATAAGCTTGATCGGGTGCAGCTGCATTTTCACGATCACCATCTTTGTCATGCACGGGCCGCTTACCATTCGCTCGTTCCCAATGACGGAAAGCCTTGCCTAGTTTTTACGGCAGACGGAAGCGGTGATGGACTGAGTGCTACAGTAACAAAAATCGACGAAAAGGGGCGATGGGAACGGCTCGGCAGGACCGGCGAAAGTGCGTCGCTGGGTGCCGTCTATTCCGGAACAACCCGCTTTCTTGGCATGCGGGAGCTTGAGCATGAGTACAAAGTCATGGGGCTCGCCCCTTATGCCAAGGACTACTATTTAGACACATATCGCCGACTGTATGATCCCATCATCAGCCTTTCAAAGGACGGGCTGGGCTTTCAGGGGTCAATGAATACAATTTGGTTTTACCAGTATCTTTGTAAGGAAGCTCCAGGCGAAAGGTTTGATAACCTCGCGGCCGCAGCCCAGCATTTAATTGAAGAGCGGGTTCTTGCCTGGGTCCAGAAAGTTATCCAGAAAACCGGCATCCGACGCATCGCAACTGGCGGCGGGTTGTTCATGAACATCAAGCTTAACATGCAGATACAAGCACTTTCCGAAATCGAGGATGTGTACTTTCTGCCATCTTGTGGCGATGAATCAAACGCAATCGGCGCTGCCTATGATCTGATGGCGCTCCAACTCGGAAATACTCAGCCCTTGACCAGTTTATACCTCGGTCTTGCCTATAAGGATGAGGACGTAGAGGCCTTTTTAAAGAAGCATCGTGTTTTCGAACGGTTTAACGTTACACGCCCCGTTGATATTGATGAAGAGACGGCGACACGGCTTGCAGCGGGTGAGATCGTTGCTCGTTTTAGTCGGCGCAACGAATGGGGTGCCCGCGCATTAGGCAACCGCTCTATTCTTGGCCATCCAGGTCGCATAGAGAGTTTTTACGCCATCAACGACCAAATTAAGTGCCGCGATTTCTGGATGCCGTTCGCGCCGACAATTCTTGACCGTTTGGCGCAAAATTACCTAGTTGGATACAAACCGGAAAAATCCCCCGCACCTCATATGATTACTGCTTTCAAGGCCTCAAATATGGGGAAAGACCATTTGCGGGCTGCGTTACACCAAGGAGACCATACCCTCCGCCCCCAAGTTCTCACTAAGAATGCTAATCCGTCCTACTATCGACTTATTGAATCTTTTGAGAAACAAACAGGGATAGGCGGCGTTCTCAACACCAGCATGAATGTCCATGGGAAACCGTTGGTAGCAACCTTGGAGCAAGCGCTATGGACGCTGGAAAATTCTGGCCTCCAAAATCTTGCTCTTGGCCCCTTTATGATATCGAAAAAGGAAGACGCCTTCCCCGAAGCGATCTAATTCCGACGAAAAAAGCTGGCTCCAAAGATAAATAATAGGATATCCCCAACTACTGTCACCATACGAAACAATACTGCAGCGAGGATGATCATTTCAGGCGACATGAGGCCTTCGAAGGCATGGATTAGGACGGCCTCCCTAATCCCAATCCCCGCTCCCGCTCCCGGAGCAGCCATGCCAACAGCCCAAGCCAGGGCAATCGCAGAAACGATTCTACCGTAAGAAGGAACGGCCGAACCTTGGGTTACGATTTCAGCTGTCGTCATCTGAAATAGCCCCCCGGCTATTAGGTAAAAGGTTACGAGAAAAAAAGCTGCCAAAAAAATCGGCAACAATGAAACCTGCGCTAAAACGCCGAAAATCTGACGCCGGAAAAATATGCACGCAACCAATATGCCGATGGCGATTATTCCGTAAAGTGCCCACGACGCCCTCTCAACAATTTCAGGCAATAGGCTAGAGGCGATGTTACTAAGGACCGGCACCCCAATTGCACCCGCCAAACAAACTGTTACCAACTGCTCGATCCCTGTAGAGGCAATCAGCATTTTGCCATTGGCGCCCTTGCTACGCGCCATGGCGTAGCGGCCAACGAAGTGGAGGGTATTGGTCGGCAGATATTTAGCAATCTGGCTTTTTGCGTAGATGATGACGCAATCCCGAGGCGAAAGAACGCCTGGTTCAAGCATTTCCACAAGTTGATGCCAAGCTAGGCCGACAAGGACACCAAGCATGCCGTAAATGACTGAAGCAATGACTAGGATCGGCGCAATGCTCCCCCAGTCCACATCCAGAGACCAGGGCTTCAGTTGGATGAAAACCCAAGCCACGTAGCCCGTCGCAATCAACGACAAAAAAACACCGAAGTATCGAACTAGCGGCGACTCGATAAAGCCTCTCATTAAGAGCGGTCCACTTTCGCCGAACAAAGCGCCATGCTCCAAGGCAGCGGCGTTGAGAAAGCCTCTATCTCGAAATAGCGCTCCAGCATCTGCTTAAAAGCATTGGAACTCCAATGCTGGATGTGGCCTGGCGTATTCCCCCAGTCCGTCCAATATTTACCTCTCGCCATATTGAGAACCCGCCATAATGGCTCGTTTGGGACGCTAAAAAGAAAGTACCGAGCCCCAAGAGCGGCAATATTCCGCAAGGCTGTTTCTGGCTCCCTCACATGCTCAAGAACTTCACAGCAAACGATGAGGTCGGAAAACTCTGGTAACGATGTTGGCGTCTGCGCATCCTCCAGTGAAAAAGAAATATCGGCACCAGCAGCCATGGCATTCTGGCGGGCCTCCATCAAGACATTTTCGCTCAAATCGCTGGCCGCTATGCGCAACCCCTTTTGCGCCAACCGAATGCTAAGATACCCTTCGCCGCAGCCAAGCTCTCGGGCCGCCTGGGCGCCAGACAAGGCAAGCATCCGGTCAAACGCCCCCAGAAAACCGCTCATTAGATAGCGGGCAATAGGGTTTTTGCTTCCGTATTTGTCATACGTGTTGCCGCTAACCAGGGTAGTGGACATTACAGCCGGCCACCTCTAGAACCATCTTGTCGGATCGTTCTCCAGCGGATGTCTTCCAGTATCTTTCTATTCACTCCGATCAGATGGGCGATGACACCGGTTATGCAGGTCAAGAACCCCATGCTCATCAATAGTCCCGCAAGGATAAGAGACTGCACATGCCCCTGCCCATCTCCAGCTAAATAGAAGTAGAGGAACCGAAGCCCAATCAATAGACCGGGCAACATTAACAGAGCGCCTAAACCAAAAAGGAACGGGAAGGCCCGATACATAAGAAACACCCGGCCAATCGTGCCGATCGACCGCACAACATAGCTGGCGTTTCCTTTAACCAGTCGAGAGGGGCGAAGATCCTCATTGACTTCAACAGGAACCCAGTTGATAGCCATGTTGTTCTTACCGGCCTGAATGATGGTTTCCAATGTATAGGTATAGGAATCGGTCACATAAAGTCGCATGGCGGCTTCCCGGCTGAATGCACGAAAACCGCTCGGAGCATCCGGAATGTCCGTATTGCTCGCCACCCGGACGGCCCAACTGCCAATTTTCTGCAGAGCTTTCTTTACAGGCGAAAAATGCTCAATCTCCATGACTGGGCGGCACCCGATGACAATATCTGCGCTGCCATTGCGGATGGGGTCAAGCAGAGCCGGGATGCCTGAACTTTTGTACTGATTGTCCGCATCGGTATTTACGATATAGTCGGCTCCCGCCGAAAGACAGGCGTCAATACCGGCCATAAAGGCTTTCGCCAGTCCCTGATTCCTCGGCAAAGAAACAATATGGTCAACACCGTGCTCTTGGGCGACCTCAACGGTTCCATCCGTCGAACCGTCATCAATAATCAACCATTCAACCTGATCAATTCCGTCGATTTTTCTCGGCAACTCGGCCAGCGTGACAGGCAAGCTTTCCGCTTCATTGAAGCAGGGTATTTGGATGATCAACTTCGTCATGACGCGTTTACGTTACCCCGTTCTTGCAAGAAGCGCCCCGAGATCAGGTCCCATAAGCGGCAGAATAAAACAAATTGTGAAAAGAAGAGTAACGGGATCAACGGTAAATTGTAACGCGGGATATAGTGGGTTAAGCCTGCGTGTATAGCGACGCTGAAAATAGCCGGGGCCAGAAAAATCAGCAGGAACCAGTCCCGTCGGTATACAGCCCAAATGCATAACAAAATAAAACTTGGCACAAGCGTCACATGAATAATGAACGTCGCCATCGTCATCCAGTTGGAGAGCGCCCCGACTTTAACCCTCAGCGTCCGATATCCTGCCGGGATGAAAAAGGAGCGGTAAGTCATAAGCGCCGTTGTCGCAATATGCATCGGCAGGTGTTCGACAAAAACAGATAAGGCCGCAATGTATGTTGAGCGCCCCTCTTCAACCTGGCGACCGACTAAGCCTTCCCGACTTTGGCCCACTTTGAAGAAACTATCCGGGTTATTGCGCACGTAGCGACGATAGTCTTTCTCATCGAACCATTTTTCAGCCGCCGCCCAACCATAGACAGGGACAAAATAGACAAAACCGGGGAAATACTCTTCCCGCCTCATGGCGTCATATTCAGCCCGAACTCCCAAAACTTGATAATCGCGTCCGCTGGAAACGGAAAAGCTGCCTATCTCGACGTGATTTCTTGTCATCCAGCTCCCAACAGGCAGAACCGCGATAACAATCAACATCGCCACCGCCGCACGTCGCCCTGGCTGCCGCCCCCATGAAAGAAATGCCGCACCGACAATCGCCAGACAAAGCATAAGCATCCAATAAAGAAAAATAGCTTTTGTCAGTACGATCGCCCCTAAACTCAAGCCGCAAACTACAGCCCAGGTTTTCCGCCCCCGCGTTATGAACAAAAGCAATGACGCTCCATGCAAAAACACAAGAAGTCCCGCCAGGACATCGGAATAGTAAAACTCTACCTTGGCGAGGTAACTGGACCCTGCTGCAATGAATGTGATCATGGCGAAGCTCAGCCCTCCGCCCTGCCGCTTAGAAAGGCCCAGCGCTTCCGCAACAAGAGGGAACATGACATAGAAAGCCGCCAATAAAACGATAATAAGCCCCACATTCAGGAGCTTCAAACGCTCATGAAGGGTTCCGCAGTCGGTTTCCTTGGTCCTAAAACAGGATAAATCCGGCAATGGATTTGGCAAGATCGCCTTCATGATCCCGGCTAAGAGCAATGGATAAAGAGGCTCACGATAGTTGGTCGCCGGTAGTCCTAGCCTTTGCCCGCTATCGTCAATGGACATGACGCCTGCGTTAATAAGGTTGTAGGCCATAAGAAAATTATGGTCGCCATCAAACGCCGGAGGGTCGCCATCGACAGCTTTTGCACCGATAAAGCAAACGAAGGCGAGGGCGAGCAAAAAATATACACGCCTTCCCCACAATGAAATGCCTGATTTCCCTTGCATTTCTTCCCCTGAACGACCTCGGTCCATGGACTGAGTTTTAGCCCCAAAGCGCTTTGAAACAAAAAATATTCGCTCAAAAACAAAACGGCCTCCATTTCTGGAGACCGTTTTTAGAATTGGCGCGCCCGGAGAGACTCGAACTCCCAACCTTCTGATTCGTAGTCAGATGCTCTATCCAATTGAGCTACGGGCACCTATTTTCCAAAGAGAAACTGCATTTCTTGGCGTTTTTCCTTGGGAGGCCCGGAACCTACGCAAAACGGCCCCCGAATGCAAGAGGGAATCGCCCTAAAAACAGCATTTAAAAAAAACATGAAAATCGGTCCTTGTCGGGGCGTAAGCCTTTGAGTACTATCCATCATTGGATGAGAGGGGGGCTTTTCAATATTTCCTCACGTCTAAAGTTAAGTTATTCGGATTTAATTCGATTTGCTCAGGGATCGACTCAAGGTTAAATGGGCGCGATGGATTTCAAGAAACCACGACTACTATTGCTCGGGACGGCACTTGTCCTGTCAGGTTGTTCTTTCACTTCGGACGCCCTTTGGCCGTCCCTGACGGGCGACGAACCTGAGCAAACCGCCGAAGCGCCTCAAGCGGCGCAACCCCAACAAGCTGAGGCGCAATCGACTCCTGGCTCCAACCAGCCTGCCCTCGGCACGACCAACTTCGAGCCGGTGAAGGTCACCCCGGGAACGCCGACGGGCACTTTCGTTGGCGAAAAAGTTGGGCAGATGCGCGGCGAGCTTCAGGGGCTACAAACCTCAATCCAGCAACACAACACCGGTCTTCAGGGGCTTCGGGTCAAGACGGTGCAGGATTCCCAGCGCTATCATGGAACGGTCGCAGCAATCAACGCGCGCCTCCAGGTCGGCACTACGCCGGGCAACCCGATCCTCGTTCAGCAATTCACCAACGCTCAAACCGAGCTTGAAAATATCAGCTCCGATATCGTCTCCATGAACCAGTTGGCCAACCGGGTCGCCGAAGATGCGGCCATGTCGGCTTACCTTCAGGAATCGGTCCAGGCCGCCTTCGGCCTGTCGGGCGCGGTCGATGAAGACCATGAACAACTGGCTGTGTTGCAGGACGAAGTCCGCGGCACCGTGGTGCTGATTGAGCGTCTGTTGAAAGAAGTCACCGAGGACGTGCGCCGCCAGACCAACTATTTGGCGACCGAGCGGGCCAACCTCAACACCTTGTTGGCGGGCGTCAAAACCGGGGAGATTTACGGCCAAAGCCTGGTTAACCGGACCATTCGCACCGAGCCGCCTCTGGCTCAGTCGTCGGCTCCCATCGCCAGCCGCAGGCCCCTGGTGGTCATCCGCTTCGACCGCGAGACCGTTAATTACCAGCAAGCGCTCTATAACGCCGTCAACCGTGTCCTCGAACGTCGCCCCAACGCGGCCTTCGACCTGGTCGCCGTTGCGCCAACCGCAGGTGGGCCGGCACAGGTCGCGCTCAACACCGGCAAATCCCGTCGGGCGGCAGAGCAGGTCCTGCGCAACCTCACCGAAATGGGCCTCCCGGCCAGCCGCATCGCCATGTCGGCTAGGACCAGCGCCCAGGCCCAGGCCAACGAGGTTCATCTCTATCTGCGCTAAAGCGTAAGATAGATCGGATTATTTGAGCAGCCTGAGCGATTAGGCTGCTCTTTTTTTGGTGGAAGTATGAAAGTCAAACTAAACCCAAAAAAATACAATGAGCTGCTCATTGGGTGCGGGAGTCGCTGGGAAAAGGATTTGTGGGTCAAGGGTCATGAGACGTGGTCAAATTTGGTTGCCCTGGACCACAATAACGACCACAAGCCCCATGTAATTTGGGATTTAATGGAAATGCCTCTTCCGTTTGCAGATGAGGTTTTTGATGAAATCCATGCTTATGAGGTTCTTGAACACACCGGCACACAGGGAGACTATCGGTTTTTCTTTACCCAGTTTTCCGAATTTTACCGACTGCTAAAACCGGGAGGTATTATTGTCGGCTCTTGTCCAAGGCCAAATACACCGTCGGCCCTAGCGGACCCATCTCACTCGAGAATTGTTCAGAAAGAAAATTTCATCTTTCTTGATCAGAACGAATACACCAACCGTGTCGGCAAAACCCGCTTTTCAGATTTCCGGAATATCTATAAAGGGGATTTTTCTTTCGAGCATTATCACGAGAATGGTGATTCTTGGTACTTTATGCTTAAAGCAGTGAAGCCGTCGCGAATTAGTATTTAGGCTGACAGGAACTTCTCTATGCATCACCATTCCGAAAAAGCCCTGTCCGTCACTTGGCAAGAAGTTCACCGCGACGCCCGTGAACTTGCTCGACGCCTAAAAAAGAAAGGGCCCTGGCAAGGGATCGTCGCCATTACCCGCGGCGGCCTGGTTCCGGCGGCCATCCTCGCACGAGAGCTGAATATCCGGCTGATCGATACGGTTTGCGTCACCTCTTACGAAAACGAATCCGAACAAACCGGACTCAAAATATTAAAGCCGGTCATCGCCGCCAGTGAACATGGCGGAGAAGGATGGTTGGTGATTGATGATCTGGTGGATACGGGGGAAACGGCCAGGGAAGTACGCACCATGCTGCCCAATGCCCATTTCGCCACCATCTACGCCAAGCCGAAGGGCCGTCCCCTAACCGATACGACGATCGGCGAAGTCCCCCAGGACGTTTGGGTGTATTTTCCCTGGGATACGGCCCCTCTGTTTATTAAGCCGATCTCAGAGGAAGAATAACAAGGTCTCCCTCAAACCCTTGATCCAGGCCAATCGGCTGCCCATAGTTTCTTAGGGAAACTTTTGCGGGAGGACAGTATGCGCTGGCTCAATAGGAAGGCCCTGGCAGCCCTTATTATTCTTTGGATGCCTGCTTGTGCAGCAGCCGATACAGCCGAAGTTCTCGAGGCCGTCAAACTTCCTCAAGGTTTCAAAATTCAACTTTACGCCAATGTTCCTGGCGCACGGACGCTCGTCTCCGTGCCGGAGCTCGGTCTCGTTTACATCGGAAGCCGACGCGGGAACGCCATCCACGCCATCCGAAACGACGGAAACGATAGAGAGGTTTTCAAGGCGGCAGGCGGCTTTAAGGTTCCCAATGGCATCGCCTGGAAAGACGGCTGGCTCTATGTGGCTGAACAACATCGTCTCGTACGCCTCCCCGCTCTATCGGATGGAACGCTCGATACATCCAGGACCGAAGTTCTCTTCGACAAGCTGCCTGATGATTCATGGCACGGGTGGCGCTACGCCGCTTTTGGGCCGGACGGCGCGCTGTATGTCGCCATTGGGGCTCCTTGCAACGTCTGCGAATTGAGCGGGCTGGAAGGCACCATTCAACGCTTCGACCCCCAGACCTGGGAGCCTGAGCCCTATGCGCTGGGCGTACGCAATTCGGTGGGACTGGCCTTCCATCCCGAAAACGGCGGCCTTTACTTCACCGACAATGGCGCAGACATGATGGGCGATGACTCGCCGCCCGACGAACTGAACCATGCGCCTAAGGTCGGCCTTCACTTCGGCTATCCCTACTATGGCGGCGGCCAAGACAGAACAAGGGATTTTGCCGGACAAACCCCACCCCAGGACATCCAATTTCCGGTGGTGCCGTTCAACGCCCATGTGGCCGCCCTCGGCATTGAATTCTACCGCGGCCAAATGTTCCCAAAAGACTATCGAGGCGACGCCTTCGTCGCCCAACACGGCTCCTGGAACCGCAGCATCCCCGACGGCTATCGCATCATGCGCATTAGATTCGATGAAACCGGACAGGCCGCCGGAAAAGAAATTTTCGCCGACGGCTTCCTAAAAAATGGCCGAAAACTAGGCCGCCCCGTCGATATCGAAACCCTCCCCGACGGATCGCTTTTAATCTCAGACGACCATGCGGGAGCGGTGTATCGGGTTGTTCACTGATGTATTATCTGGTTTATTTTCCGGGACGGATTTTACATAGAAAAAACCCATGCATTCGAGGAAATAACCGAGCAATAAGCCGGATAATCGAGCTTTTAAGCCATGTGGAAAAAGAACGGCGGTCTAGATGTGTAAAAAAATCAACTCGTTCAAGTAACAAATCATGTCGGTCACATAACGCTTGAATATTTTCCGGGCCAAAAAGAGAAACATGGTCCCAAAATGTATTAGGGGAGCGGGCTAAAATAGCACCTACCATATTTCCCAGATAGGTTGCGTTGGGCGTTGTAAGAACAATATGCCCTCCGTTATTTAAATGCGCCGCTAGGTTGGTCAAAGCAAGCCCTGGATTACTAACGTGTTCAATGACATCAGACATAACGATTAAATCAAATTTTTTATTCAGTTTGATAGTCTCACAGTTGCCGATTTCAACTTCAAATCCCATATTTTTTAATATGCCGCATTGTTCGGCATCGATGTCTAGGCCAAGCAGTCGTGATGAAACCTGACTTAGTTTCGCGTGAAGCCATTCTCCATCACCCCGCTTGTTGTAAAGAGCCGCGTTCCCAGCAGCCCCCACATTAAGAACCGTTTTTCCATACGCCCATCCACAAATAGCGGCGAAAGGATCATGGATCGCTCCCGGGCATTGGTCTAGGACAACTAAATCTCCAACACGCAACCGAACAACCTCTAACTCTATTTGATGTTTAATTTTCTTAAGAAGCGATATACCGCTTTAGCGATTTCTTGCGACCCATTCGCCGTGGTGTGCACTAAATCATAGGTGTTGTTTCTGTCCAAATGTATCTCGGAATGGCCATTCAAGCAGGCAAGTCCCTCTTTCTGACAAAACATCAGAATATGCTCCGAGATCAGGCGTTCCGCATAGCCGATATCGGCATAGTTGAAGGTGAATTTTTTACCTTGATATACATAGGGTGCCTGGTTTCCACCTTTCAGCCCAAATAAAAAGCCGTCACGCTCCAGCCAACGCGCTGTTCTTTGCGTCACAAAAATCGGCTGGGCCCCTATCTTCTTAGTCAGGGCCGCCAGCCTTCTTAGTCGGGGGACTAACTGACCCTTAAGGTAGGTGGTTTGATAGAAATCCCAATCGTTCTTATCCAACCGGAAAGGCTCACCATAAGTCAGCTGTCTACGGTCTTCCGAGTGGCCGACATTCATTTTTTCGGCGGCAAGCATGCCCTTTATCAGCTTATAAACCTCAAAAGAGATTGAGCGCTGCTTAATCCACGTCTTGATCTTTCTTTTGATCGAAAGATCTCTAAGGTCATTATCATAAGTTCCTGCTGATTCTTGGGGCGGAATATCATTAATCCCAAGATAGAAAAGGACATATTTGGGGGCGAACCCTTCGATCAGCGGAAACCAATTGGTGAAGTTCCAAATATGGCCCCGGGAAGACTGCCCATCGATACCCGCATTGACGACATCTATATCATCCCCTGACGCAAGAAAACGCTCCTCCAACAAATGGTCCCAAGTATGTTCATCATCGACTAGCCGCTGATCTGTAGTACTTCCGCCAACGACCAGGATATCTATCTCCCCAGTCGGCTTACGACGTCCCCGGAGACCAAACTCATCTTTTGTATATCGAACACGTGCCTCCATCCCGTTGATCAGATGAATCGAGTCCAAATCGGCGTCGCAAAGCACGTACCGACACACCGACTTCCAGCTATTAGGATTGAGCCATGTCCCCCAGATGAGTTCCGCCAGGATAAGAACGCCCATGATCAAGAGCAGGTTGACGCAAACAACCTTGATAATTCCATGGGGCTTCTTCTCACCTTTTTGTTCTTCCGGAATTTTCATTTGCTCAGCAGCTCAAAAAATCAGAAACAAATTAATCCAACTCGAACTGGTTCTTATAGTCCTGCTTGAGGCTTTCCAGCTGGTCTTCCTTCTTCAAAAGGCAATTGCCAACGACGAGCACATCCAGTTCAGTGCCCATGAAGCAGTGGAAGGCATCTTCCGGTGTGCAGACGATGGGCTCACCACGCACGTTGAAGCTTGTGTTGACCACCACTGGACAGCCGGTCTTCTCCTTAAACTTGGACAGCAGGGCATGGTAGCGCGGGTTTGTATCCGCGTGGATGGTCTGGATGCGCGCAGAATAGTCCACATGGGTCACCGCCGGAATTTCGGATCGTACAATATTGAGTTTGTCGATACCGAACAGCGCCTTTTCTTCATCGGTCATGGTGCGGCGCTTATCATCTTTCACATCGGCAACCAGCAACATATAGGGACTATCCGCATCGTGGTCGAACCATTCGGCCACATCCTCACGCAGAACCGATGGCGCAAAAGGCCGGAAGCTTTCACGATATTTAACTTTGAGGTTAAGCGTCTTCTGCATGGCCGGTGATTTGGGGTTGCCGAGAATAGATCGGCCACCGAGGGCGCGCGGACCAAACTCCATGCGCCCATTCATCCAGCCCACGGCCTTGTCTTCCGCCAACGCAGTGGCGGCCTGTTCAATAACGGCATCGTCATCAAGCGTTGCGATCACCGCCCCCGCAGCTTTAAGCCGTTCCTCAATATCGTCTTGCCCATACACCGGCCCGAGATAAGAGCCCTTCATCCGGTCGCGCCCATCAAGGGGGGCGCGGTCGCCGCCTTTATGAATGTGGTAGGCGGCAAGCGCTGCCCCTAAAGCACCGCCGGCATCACCAGCCGCCGGCTGAATCCAGAGATTGTCAAAAGCGCCATCCCGATGGACTTTCCCATTAGCCACGCAGTTGAGCGCCACGCCACCCGCCAAACAAAGATTTGGGATATCGTATTCCTTACGTAATGCCCTGCTCATTTTCAGCACCACTTCCTCGGTCACGGCCTGGACCGAAGCCGCAATATCCATATGGAACTGGGTAAGCTGGTGCTCGGGCTTACGAACCGGCTCGCCAAACAGGGCGGCGAACTTATCGTTCGTCATGGTCAGGCCGGTACAGTAATTGAAGTAACGCTGATCGAGACGGAATGACCCGTCTTCCTTAATATCGATCAGGTGTTCCTTGATAACCTCGGCATACTTCGGCTCGCCATAAGGGGCGAGCCCCATCACCTTGTATTCACCCGAATTGACCTTGAAACCGGTAAAGTAGGTGAAGGCCGAATAGAGCAGACCGAGAGAATGAGGGAAGTGGATCTCCTTGACCATCTCGAGCTTTTTGCCACGCCCGATGGCGACCGATGTCGTCGCCCATTCACCCACCCCGTCCATCGTTAGAACGACGGCTTCATCATAAGGCGATGGATAAAAGGCCGAAGCGGCGTGGCTCAGGTGATGTTCGGAAAAGAGAAGCTTGTTTTTCCAATCGAAGTTTTCATCGAAGGCCTTAAACTGCTTTCGTAGCATATCTTTCTGAAAAAGCTTCTCTTTAATCCAAACAGGAATGGCCTTGGCAAAAGATACATACCCCCTTGGGGCATAGGCTACATAAGTCTCCAGAAGCCGCTCAAATTTCAGAAACGGCTTATCGTAAAAGGTGACGTAATCGATGTCATCAAGCCCAACCCCGGCCTCTTCCAAACAATAACGGATGGCGTTCTCAGGAAACCCGGCATCATGCTTCTTGCGGGTAAAGCGTTCCTCCTGAACAGCCGCGACAATTTGGCCGTCCACAATCAAGGCCGCAGCAGAATCATGATAAAACGCCGAAACGCCAAGAATCCGCATCAGCTCTATCCTAGAAAATCGTATAGATAAATGGCGCGATGGCCGAGCCTTGCGTCAGAACGATCAGCCCACCAAAGACAAGCAACATCAATAAAATAGGCATGAGCCAGAATTTCTTACGAACTTTCATAAAGTCCCAGAGTTCGGACAGAAACGACACGGCTTACTCCAATCCTATTAAAACTGCTTTGTCAGGCTCTCAGGCTCAGGGCCTGGCGGCTCTCGCTCAATCCAATAGCTTTCGGCCCCATGCTCGAACCTCAAGCGCAGGGTATCTTTGTTGAGAACCCTCATAATCAAGGCTATAGGCGTAACTGTTAGATAGAAAAGTAACCCCATAATCAAGGGGCTGACTATCTTGTGCAGTAAAAGACCGAACTTAAACCAAATAATATTGAATGGCCGCAGCACTGCCGGAGCAAAAAAGGCCAGCACTAGGAACACAACTGCAATTCCAAAAAAATAATAGGCCCCGCCTCCCCCGGCATAGGAAGTGACTCCGCCTAAAATCGTAAAAAATATCGCAAATACGACCCCAAAAGATTTCTCGGAACCAACCTTTATCTCTTCTGGGCTATTTGGACTTTCGTGCATTTATTGGTATCCCACAAACATCAAATAATCCTCATATTCCGTTTATGGGCCAAATTATGACTGGCCAGTTTACGTCAAACAAAAAGGATTTTCTGAACCCCTTGGTTTATCTTAGGTTAGCTGGTTACTTTCAAGGAAATTATTCGACCTTTTAAGCTCAAACATCTTCATGAAAATCCCGAACCCAAAAACCAATAGATAAAATGTAGTAGGTACGTTCAGCTAAATGAAAGAAACATGGCTAATTCATATCTCAACATTTGCTAGGGTTTTATCCCTTGCTTTTGGGCTCATCGGCATTTGGTTGTTCCTTTATTATTGGGACCCTTCGCGTTTATTAGTTAAGCGATTTCAGGCTAAATCCCCCGAAATTTATGAAAAAATCCCTCCTCACTTTATGGAGATCAATCCTACAGATTTCATAAGTTTTCATAACACTGCAAAAACGGTAAATGGTCGAACAAACCTTTTATACGCTATTTGGGGAAAGCCGCAGCAGCCCCTTGATCAACAGCCCATCGCAAGTTTTCTGAATTTCAAGACCACCAGCCCCGAGTGTCCCGGAACAAAAAGAGAGTATTTGGTCAAGACGTTAGACTGTACCTACCCACTATATGTGGGTATGAAAAATTTAATTAAAATAGACCGGCTTAAAGTCCCAATATCACCTTACTTCAAACCAGAATTCACACATTTCCAACCCAAGAAATCTAATGGTCGCTTAGTTCTTTATCACAACGGTTATGCCAGCACCTATCATGCCCAATGGCGGCACATTCAACGTCTTGTTGAGAAGGGCTATGCCGTGATGGCCTTTGATATGTTCGGATATGGTGGGGCTATTGCGGGAATAGACTGGAAAACCCTCAAATATCCCATGCGCCCCTTTTTTGAACCCGTCGTGGTCGCCCTCAATTATGCGACGACAAACTTCCGCTACAAATCTATCGACATGATCGGTCTGTCAGCAGGCGGGTGGATTACTGCGGTCGTTGCCGCGCTTGATGATCGGATACGCCGTAGCTACCCAGTTTCCGGCGTCTATCCTATGTATCTACGTAACCCTGAACGAGAAGTTGCTGAGCCTCAGCTCTACAAACCCATGCTCAAAGCCGCCTCCTATCTCGATATGTTTGTTCTGGCCTCCTTGGGCGAAGGACGGCGACAGGTGCAGATATTCAACCAATACGACCGGTGCTGCTTTAGAAACCGTTTTGGCAAACTTTATGAGAAGGCCGTCCAGGAAACGGTACGATCCATCGGGCCGGGTGACTTCAGGGTGATTATCGACACCACCCATGCCCGCCATAAAATTTCGCGGTACGCTTTTGAAGCAATCCTAAAGGACATCGAAGCCCCATGAGTATTTTCTGGAAACTCTTCGCAGCCCTCATGGTGCTTCTTCCCATTGTCACATTGGCAATCTGGTGGGAAGACGGGGCTTGGCAGAACGGCGCGATGACAACCAAGGGCTTTTATTCAGTTCTTGGATGCTGTTCAGCCGCACTCGTCATGATGGGGCTTTCCCGATGGCTTAAGAACCGCCAAACGCAGAAAAACTAAGGGACTTCTTGGGAGATTTTGGTGACGGGAGGACGTTTTGGCCGTAGCAAGCCCAAACGGAAAAGCAGCCAGCCAAATTTTCCAAAAATAATTGAGAAATCCATCCGCCAAATATGCTGAAAACCGCGCTTCATCAAATAGAGCAATCGGCAAAGAGCAACCAATGGGCCAAAAGCATGGGAGCTTTCCCGATAGGGCTTTGCGTACCTCAATAGAAATTTGAACAACGGTTCAGGCAGCCGAACAGTCGCCACTAGGTAAAAGAGGGCGTTAGCGAATGTCGGCATAACTTTGCTGTAATGCTGATCGATCCCTTCAATATCGAGATCCAATGCCGCCAACTGACGGCCTAATTCCGTGTTGGGAATATAGCGGAGCGAAAAGACATTCAACGCAAAGGGGCGAGGCATGTACTGGATCAATTTAATCGTATCTTCAACATCCTCTTTCGTTTCCACTGGCGCATCCAAAATCATGTCATACACAGGCGGCATCATCCGATGGGCGAACTCGCCGACCATATCGGTGACTTCCTTGACCAACCCCGGGCGATTGGGACGCTTGTAAAATTTAAGCATCTTATCGCTGCCGCTTTGAATACCGGTCCTCATACGCCAAAGACCTGCACCCAATAGAATTTCAAGCTTCTCCCGCTTGATATGGGCTGGGGTCACCCCACCGATATAAATCGGCAAACCCACGTCTTTGCGCCAGCGATCAGCGAATTCCTGTAGCGTCTCTGCCGGAAGTCCAATTAGGCAATCATCATGGAACGCGATGTAGTTGATATGTGGAAATCTTTGGCGCGCATTGTTGATTTCAGCAATCAGGTGATCAACCGAAGCATGACGGAGTTTTCCATATCCTTGATCGATTTCCAGCAATCGCGTATTGCCGCAATAGGTACAGCGAAAGGGGCAGCCGCGGGTCCAGACTGTGCGATAGGTCAGTGCTTCATATTTGATATAGTCATTTGCGGTGGTTTCCAGAAAGCCCTTTCCAGGGTGGTACAAACGCTCATTTTCACCAAATAAAGGAAGCGGCAGGCTGTCCATTTCCTCCGACGTCACCAAAGGACGAAAAGAACATTTGCGGATTTCGCCTCCTTCATTAAACCAGAAGCTTTCCACCTCAGGCTTCCTGGTCCCTTTTGCCAGTTGTTCCAGCAATAGGGGGAAGGTTGCCTCTCCTTCACTTGTACATACGGCATCAGCATGGGGAATTGCGTCTTTCGGGTCGCTGATCGCATGTATGCCGCCCCAAACCACATAGGTTTGACTCTTTTGTTTACGCGTTGCGGCGATAATTTCTTTTGCCACACTCGCATGCTCTGACATGCAGGCAATCGCAGCCACATCAAACTCAGCCAGATATGCCCCCATAGATGCAAAATCGTCCGTATTGAGTTCCGACTTTAGATTCCCTTTTAAGACATTGAGAATGCCAAAAGTGTTCCCGACAGTGAGAAAAAGCATTTCCATATCGGGATGCTTTTCCTTGACCACCGCGCTAACAACCCGGAAACCGTAGGATGATAAAGAAGCCCCAATATAAAGAAGAGCAATCTTCAAAATTTAAATCTCCAGTGTGGCTTCGGGATTCTAAACCCCTTCCCTAAACCGCCACATTATCGATCAGTCTCGGCTTTCCAAGCCAGGCGGCGACTAGCACTCTTGCCGGGCGGTTGGCGTCGTAGACGGGGGCGAGGTCTTCCGCATCGCGGATTTCAAGATAATCGACCTTATCGAATCCAGCGTCGAGGAGCTGCTTCTTGGCCCACTGGATCAACTCGGGTGGGCGTTCGCCTGCCCTGAATTTCTCGCCGACCTGAGAAATGGTCTGATATAGCACCGGCGCAATCTTGCGCTCCTCGGGCGTCAGATAGGTATTGCGCGAGCTCATGGCAAGGCCGTCTTCCTCACGGCCGGTCGGCGCGCCTTCGATGCGCACGGGAATATCCAAATCCTTGACCATCCGCTTGATCACCATGAGCTGCTGGTAGTCTTTTTCGCCGAATACCGCCACGTCGGGCAGGCTTTGCAGCAAAAGCTTGGTCACCACGGTGGCGACCCCGGTAAAGAAGCCGGGGCGATAGTGGCCTTCCAAAATATCGCCGATTTCGGGAACGCTGACCTTGGTCACCCCGCCGTCCGGATACATTTCTTCGACCGACGGCGCGAAGAGAATTTCGCATCCCGCCTCATCGAGCAACTGCCCGTCCCGCTCTTCGTTGCGCGGGTAGACCGCATAGTCTTCATTGGGTCCGAACTGACGCGGGTTAACGAAAACGCTGGCGACCGTATGGTCGGCCAGTTCGTTGGCTTGGCGAATGAGCGACAAGTGGCCGTCATGAAGATACCCCATGGTTGGGACGAACCCGATGGTCTCTTCCTTCAAGCGCCATTGTTTAAGATATTTGCGAAACTCGGCAATGGTGCGGACAATGCGCAGCCTTTTATATGCAGCCATGGCGGGCGTCCTCTAGGGTCGGATCGTTTTTCTATTTGTCGTTTTTAACACCGAAACAATGTTCGAGTCCCGGGAAACGGCGGGCTCTCACGTCATCGGCATAGGTGCTGACCGCCTTGGCGATTTCCTGGGTGAAATCGGCATAGCGTTTGACGAATTTGGGTTGGAAGTCGTTGAACACGCCGAGCATGTCTTCGGTCACCAGAATCTGGCCGTCGCAGGCCGGCGATGCGCCAATACCGATGGTTGGAATACCGATGCTCTCGGTTACATGGCGGGCCAAGGGCTCAACCGTTCCTTCGACCACAACGGCAAATGCGCCAGCCTCTTCGATAGCTTTTGCATCGGCCATGATCTCTTCCGCCTCTTCATCGGTGCGACCATGGGAACGGAAGCCGCCTGCAACGTTGACCGCCTGGGGCATGAGGCCGATATGGGCAAGGACAGGGATGCCCCGCTTGACCAAAAACTCGATGGTTTCAGCCATGGGAACGCCGCCTTCAAGCTTGATGGCGGCTGCCCCGGTTTCTTTCATAATTTTGACCGCATTGCGATAGGCGACCTGAGGGCTTTCTTCATAAGTACCGAATGGCATATCGACAATAACCAGTGTATCGCCCGCCCCACGCATGACGGCGCGGCCATGCTGGATCATCATCTCAAGGGTCACGCCCAAGGTGCTCTCCATGCCGTAGAGCACCATTCCAAGCGAATCGCCAACCAGCAGAAAGTCCACATGGGGAGCCAGATGCTTAGTCATCGGCGTCGTGTAGGCCGTCAGGCTGACGATGGGTTCTTTGCCTTTGCGGGCCGTCAATTGAGGGATGGTCAACCCCTTTTTGATCACCGGAGCGCTCACTGCATTTCTCCCAAGTCCATGATTTTGCTGAGCTTGGTTATCGCCCGTTGCGCCTTTTAATGCAATGCAACATTTGTAAAACACTTGCCGTCATTAGCGAAAAAGCTCGCAACCGGCAAAATTAAAGATGTTCGGAAATAGCCGCCAATTCATCACTATCGAGAATTTCGATATGGCCGCCATCGGGGATGGTGATGATGTTGTCTTTCTTCAGGCTGGTCAGGGTCCGGCTGACCGTTTCTATGGTGAGGCCGAGGAAGTCCGCAATATCGACCCGGTTCATCGGGATGGGCAGCACTTCGCGCCCCTGCTCCTTCTTTCCGGTGCGCGTCGAGAGCAGCACGAGGAAAGAGGCCACCCGCTCCCGCGCCGTCTTTCGACCCAGCAGCAGCATCTGGTTCTGCGCTCCGGCCAGATCGTCCATCAAAATCGAAACCATCCGTTGGCCGATGGTCGGAAATTCGGCAAGCAGGCTCTCAAATTTCTTGCGTGGGAAACGACAAAGAGAAGTGGGCGCTAAGGCCTCCGCCGTATAGGCGTATTCGGAATGATCGGAAACGCCGAGAAAACTACCGGCGAACAGAAAACCGGTAATCTGGCGACGACCGTCGGCCATCAGCTTGTAGAGCTTCACCGCCCCGCCGGTAACGTTGAAGATGAACTCCGATGGATCGGCTTCATTAATGATGGTTTCGCCGCTCCTGATTTCGAGAAAAGTGGCGAGCGTCTCAAGACGGGCCAGTTCGCGCTCTGGAACACCATCGCAAAAGGCCGTGTTGCGAACATCGCAATCGACGCAGGTTGCGTTGAGCAGGGCCGCATTCTTCCAAGTGCTTTTTCCAGAATCGAAAGGCGCCATGTATCACCGAACTCGTTAGCGGTTTCGCATATATGAGAACGGGCAAGGGCCAGAACAAGAGGAATCGTTTAAATCATCAAATTGGGAAAAAACAATAACCCATTAGTCTTTAAGGGTTTTTCTTTTCGTCGTCTGAATCGGTCATATCGTCATCATCAAACAGGATACGATTGGCAGCCCCATCCAAGTCTTCGAACTGACCGCTCCTCAAGGCCCAAAGGAACGCAATCAGGCCCAAAAGCCCGAGGAACAACGCCGCCGCAATAAGATAAATCAGGGTATCCATAGACTTTTCTTAGCCTTTTATTTGCGACGCGCCAAGCGCAGGGAGTTGCCGATCACCACGAGCGACGACGACGACATGGCGATCGCCGCCGCCAGCGGTGTGATCAATCCGGCCACGGCAAGCGGAATGGTGATCGAGTTGTAGAGAAAGGCGAGGGCGAAATTCTGTTTCACCAAGCGGTCGGCCCGGCGGGCCACGGAAAAGGCTTCCAAAACCGGCGCAAGCTTGCGGCCCTGGAAAACCACATCGGCCGCCGTCTGGCTGACATCCACCGCCGTCGAGGGCGAGAGGGAGGCATGCGCCGCGGCAAGGGCCGGGGCATCATTGAGCCCATCGCCAACCATAACGACCTTGCGGCCTTTCGCGCTTAACTCATCCAGGCGCTGACGTTTATCGGCGGGCGTACACTGCGCCTGCCAATCCTCTATACCCAACTCTTCGGCTACCTGACGGACCACCGGCTCCCGGTCGCCGGAAAGAAGAACTCTGTCGTATCCCTTGTCTTTCAGCACCGTCAGGACTTCCTCTGCATCGCTCCGCAAGCGATCTTCAAAGACAAAGCGTATCGGTTCCCGGTTGGGACCGGAGAGCCATATTTCCGGGCCCGAAGCTTCGGCTTGATCCTCGACCCCACACCATTCCCGACTACCGAGGCGCAGCTCACCTTGTGGTCCCTCGAGACTCATCCCCTGCCCCGGATGTTCTCGGACCCCTTTCCCTGGCGTCGCCTGGGGAATGGCCCGCAGAAGGGCTTTGGCCAAGGGATGCTTGGAGGCCGCCGCCAACGCCCCGGCGTCTTTCAGGTTTTGTTGCGTGTACCCATCCGCATTCATCAGTTCGGGGCGGCCTTCTGTCAGGGTGCCGGTCTTATCGAACACCACCACATCGCCCTCGGCCAAGCGTTCAAGCGCAGTCCCGGTTTTGAGCAATATCCCCTGCCGCATCAACCGTCCGCTGGCGATAACCTGGACCACCGGCACGGCTAAAGCCAGAGCGCAGGGGCAGGTGATAATCAGCACTGCAATGGCGTTCAAGAGAGCGGCCTGCCAGACAATATCGCTCAGCAATAACCAGCCGACAAAAGTAATCAGCGCCAAGCCATGAACCACCGGCGCGTAGTAGCGCGCCACCCGGTCGGCCAGGGCGACATATTTGGCGCGCCCCTGTTCGGCGGCTTCCATCATCCGCACGATCTCGGCCAGCAACGTTCCCTCGTCGGACGCCGTCACTTCGAGCGTCAAAGGAGCCGAAAGATTGACCGTTCCGGCAAACACCGCCGAACCGGGCTTTATCTGTTGGGGCAGGGTTTCGCCGCTGATCAGGCTGGTATCGGCGTCGCTGACCCCTTCGATCACCTTACCATCCACGGTGATGCGTTCTCCCGCGGCGACAAACACCGTCGCCCCCAGGGGAACCTGACCGGGCGGAACCAAGTGTTTCTCGCCCTTTTCATCAATCACGGTGGCTGACCCGGCATTCAGCGCCAACATATGCTCGGCCGCCGAACGGGCCCGCCCCCTCGCCCGGCGATCCAGATAACGCCCGATCAGCAGGAAAAACAACAAGGTGATGGCCGAATCGAAATAGGCGTGCTGGCCGCTGTTGATGGTCTCGAACAGGCTCATGCCCGAAGCCAGGATGACGGCCAGGGAAATGGGTACATCCATATTGACCCGACCGTTCTTAATGGCCCCGATTGCCGAGCGGAAGAATGGTACGCCCGCATAGGCCACGGCAGGCAAGACGATCAACGCCGAAAGCCAATGCATCAGGTCGCGCGTAACGCTCAACATGCCCTGGCTGTGTCCGGCCCAGATCGAGACCGACAGCAGCATCACATTGCCCGCTGCGAAACCGGCGACGGCCATGGCGCGCAGCAGTTCTTTCTCTTCTTTCTGCGTTTCTTCGCCCAATAGAGTCGGATCATACGGAACGAGTCTGTAGCCCAACTGAGCGACGGAGGCGGCCAGATCGTTGGCTTCCGCCTCGGCAGGGTCCCACTCGAGCGTCAGCCGCCGGGTGGTCATGTTGACCCGCGCCTTTGATACGCCGGGAGAACGCCCCAACACCGTCTCAATCAACCAGACGCAGGCGGCGCAATGGATGCCTTCGACCATCAAATAGAGCGCCGCCTGTCCGCCCTTGGTCGTATGGACATGGGCCGAATAGTCGATAACGGCGGCGTCTTCTTCGGGCTTTAAGGGGGCGGCGTCGGGGTCGATACTGCGGCGCTCATAATAGCGCCCGAGGCCCAGCCCCTTGATCAGGGCATAGGCCACTTCGCAACCGGAACAGCAAAACCCCTGGCCGCTCATTTTG
>CBDUMN010000012.1:0-54288 GCA_965368335.1 uncultured Rhodospirillales bacterium | reverse complement strand
CAGACGGCGCAACTCGGCGCGGTATTCGCCGGGGACGTCCTGCCAGGCCTTTTCGCCTTTGTGATCGCCAAAAGCGATTTTCCGGTCTTCGTCGGTCGGGGTGAGAAAAATACCCCAGCGGTAGTCGGGCATTTTGACGTAGTCGAAATGGGCCCAGCCCTTAGGATCGACGCTGGTGGCGGTGCGCAGATAAACGTCGTAGTTGGTGGTGTCTTCTGGCCCCAACTGATCCCACCACTCAAGATAGCCCGGCTGCCATTTTTCGAGGGCGCGTTGAAGGCGGCGATCCTCGCTGAGGTTGACGTTGTTGGGGATTTTTTCGTTGTAATCAATGGTCATGACGCTCGCTTTCCTTAAATAGAATTCGTTAGACGCGCTGTTGGTTGTAAGAGGCTTTGTTGCCGGTGCCGAAGAGCTTCAAGGCGCCTTCTTCACCTACAGCGTTGGGACGCTGGAATATCCAGTTCTGCCAGGCCGACAGGCGCCCGAAGATTTTGGTTTCCAGGGTTTCCGGTCCGGCGAAACGGAGGCTCGCCTCCATGCCGGTCAAAGCGTCCGGCGAGAAGCTGGCGCGCTCCTCAATGGCGATCCGCACTTCGTCTTCCCAATCGATGTCGTCGGGGATGAAGGTCACCAAGCCCAGATCGTCGGCGGCTTCCGCATCCAGGTCGTTGCCCAGTTCGGCCTTGAGATCTTCGACCTTTTCCGGCTCGTCAAGGAACCGGGTGGCGAGACGGGTGAGATCGTTGCACATGGGTAGGGGGCCGAAATTCATGCCGGTTGGGCGCACTGTCGCCGGGGGACGGTTATCGCCCTCGAAGGTGCCGTCGAGCATGAATGAGCGGTCGGCGGCGAGCAGCAGTTCCAGCAGAGTTCCGGTGAAGCAGCTGCCCGGTTCGACCAGAGTGATCAGGCTGCGCGAGGTTACGTCGATGCGCTTGAAGACCCGCTTGAGGAAGAGGGTGATTTCACGAACCAGCCAGTCGTCCTGATTGTCGAGCAAAGCCTTGTCGGCGGCTTCGACCATGTCGGCGTCGCCAGAGGTCTTGAAGACCCAGGTGCCCATTTCCTGCTCGTTGGTTCGCAAGTGAAGGATCAGGTCGTCGAGATCGCGGGCGAGAGCCATCGGCCAGAAATCGACACCCTGTTGGTGAATAGTCTTAACGTCGCTGGGTGGCGTTTCGGTAGGGGCGTGGACGGTAATGGTCACGGCCCGGTTTTTCCGGTCGATGGTTGCGGTTACCGTGCCGTAGGTGATCTCGTCGCCCTTGATCGTGCGGTCGATCTTTTTCAGCTCAATGCCTTTTGCATCGGCCGGGCGGTCGGAAGTCGATACGTACTTTTCGGCTTGTTCCTGAGCCTTTTCCATTAGTTTGGAGCGTGGAACCACCTGATCGACCAGTTTCCAACTGGTGGCGCGCTTGCCGCGCACACCTTCGTTGATGGTGCAGAAATAGTCGGCGTGATCGCGCCGGACCTTACGCTTGTCGACGACCCGGGTCAGCCCTCCGGTGCCGGGGAGGACGGCGAGCAGCGGAACTTCGGGTAGCGAAACGGCGCTTGCGCCATCGTCGATGAGGATGATGTGATCGGTGGCGAGGGCCAGTTCGTAGCCGCCGCCCGCAGCTGTGCCGTTGACCGCACAAATATAGGCCTGACCGGAATTGTCGGTGGCGTCTTCGATGGAATTGCGCGTTTCATTGGTGAACTTGCAGAAGTTCACCTTCCAGGCGTGGGTCGACTGGCCGAGCATGGAAATGTTAGCGCCCGAACAGAAAACCTTCTCCTTGGCGCTGGTGACGATCACCGAGGCAACTTCCGGATGCTCAAAGCGGAGCCGTTGAATTGCGTCGTAAAGTTCGATATCGACGCCGAGATCGTAAGAGTTGAGCTTCAACTCATAACCGGGAACCAAGCCGCCGTCTTCGGCGACATCCATGGTCAGGCTGGCGATTCGCCCATCAATGGAGAGTTTCCAGTGTTTGTAATTTTCCGGGTGCGTCCTGTAGTCAATCATCGCAAGTGCCTTTTAGAATTAATACAGTTTTTTCTTGGCGGGGCTGTCGGCCAAAGGCCATGTTCAATTCCCTGGTTTTTGAGGAGCCCTCGCAGCGTTTATTTGAGGGTAGCTGTAAATCGGTACCGAAATACCTATTTACATATTGGAGTTTCCCCCGCATCCTGTCAAGGCGATTTAGCTTTATCGTGACAGGGGTGCTTGAAAAAGCTCAATCAAGTCAGAGGGGAAAAGGCGAAATTGGAAACGGAACAAATAAAAATAAGGCCAGCCGTAGAGGCTGACCTGGACCGGGTGACGGAGATCGACGTTAAGAATACTGGGCTCGAGAAAGCCGTGTATTGGCGAGATATGTTCAATCGTTACGGGGGGCGAGAAGGCCGCTTTTTTCTCATCGCTGAATATGGTGGAGAGGCCTGCGGTTTTATTATTGGCGAAGTGCGGGCCTGGGAATTTGGTTCGCCGCCCTGTGGGTGGATTTTCGCCATCGGCGTCGATCCGGATGCCCGCCTGAAGAAGACCGGGAGTCAGCTTTTTGCGGCTATCTGCCAGCGCTTGAAGGATAGCGGCGTCGATCAGGTTCGAACCATGCTGGCTCGGGACGACAGTCTCAATATGGCTTTCTTCAGAAGTCAGGGGATGATGGGCGGGCCGTTCATTCAATTGGAAATGCCGCTGGACTGAATGGGGCGAATCCCGCTTACTGAGTGTTGCTAGGGGAGTAGGCAAGGCAATGAAACTTCAAAAGGCGACGAAATGCGCACTTTTCGCGGTCCTGGAGTTGGCCAATAATTCGGATCGGCAGCTTTCGGCGACCGATATTGCCGAGAAGTACGGCATATCCGCCAACCACCTTGCGAAAGTACTGAGGGACTTGGGGCGTGCGGGGCTGGTCGAATCGGTGCGTGGCGCAGGCGGTGGATACCGTTTCAGCGGTAACGCCAAGAGGACGACTCTTTACGATCTCATTCAACTCTTTGAAGATGTTGGGACCACCGAAGAAGGTCGGGAAGATGGCGACATGACCGAAATCGGACAGGCGCTCGGTCGAGTGTTGTCGGAAATCGATGAAATCGCCAAGGCGACGCTAAAGTCGATCACTATCGCCACCCTCCTCAAAACGATGGAGTGGCACGCCCATAGGGAAAAAATCCGACAGGACGGCACGGCAGCCTAAGCGAAACCCACTAATTCTAACTGGATCGGGCATTGCGGCAATGATTCCCGAGGGTTATTGTCGCCTCTCAACTATTGATCGGGGCGGATTGATGCTTTAAGCGATCCGACCCTAGCGTAAGGCTCAAGAGATTAATCGGTGGGAACGATAGAGCTTGAATCAGTTTGACGAAAACGTTTTGTCTTCAGTGACCGCAACGGGAGCCCCGAAACGCGGAGTTTCAGAAGGATTGCCGCTGCTGTGTATTATGCTCGGTTTGGTTTTGGCGGGCTCGGCGTTCTATTGGCTTGGCGGCACTGATGGGGAAGCGAATTTTGCGACCTACGCTCTTCCCACGGGGATTCTTATCTTAACTTTTTTAGCCTCCCGCATGGGTGTTTCTCAGCAAACGTCGGGGGCAAGCCTCAAAAAACAAAGCCGGGTGAAAGACAATCTTATCTTAGCCTCGGCGGTTTTCGAGGCGACTTCCGAAGGGATTATGATCACCGACCCGGACAACAAAATCGTTTCGGTCAACAGCGCCTTTACCTCCATCACCGGATATGAAAGCCGTGACGTGTTCGGGAAAACGCCGTCTCTTCTGCGCTCCGAACGTCATGATGACGATTTTTACAAGGTGCTTTGGCGGCGTCTCCAGAAGAATGGGCGTTGGGAAGGGGAGATTTGGAATCGTCGGCGTAATGGTGAGGTTTTCGCTGCCTGGATGTCGATCATCGCCATCCATGACGAACAGGGACGAGTCCGCAATTATGTCGGAATTTTAGCTGATATCGACCGGCGCAAAAAAGCTGAGGAAGAGGTCCATCATCGGGCTAAAACTGACGTGCTGACCGGTCTGGAAAATCGCCGCACCTTCATGCATGCCTTAAAGAATAAGTTGGCAAAAACGACAGGAAAAGAAGAGCGGCTGGCGCTGCTCAACGTCAATATCAACAATTTCCGTTTTCTCAATGAAAGTCTGGGCAGTGCGGGAGGCGACCAGTTGTTGATCGTAGCGGCCCAGCGGATCCGCAATACGGTCGATGATGATTGTGAGGTTTCGCGCACCGGAGGGGATGAATTCGCCATTCTTGTTCCCGCCGTCGAAGGGGCCGAAGCCTGTCGCGCCGTTGCCGGGAAAATCAGTACGGCCCTCTCTTCCCCGATTAAGCTTTCAGGGCATGAGGAGCGCTTGATCATCAGCGCCAGCATCGGTGCGGTTCTTTCCCCCGACCATGGCGATGATGGTGAAGAGCTTTTTCGTAAGGCCGGGATCGCCAGTGCTTATGCCAAACGAAACGGCAAGGAAGGCATCGCTCTTTTCGATAACGGTATGGATCGGCGGGCTAAAGACCGGTTGGTTATTGAAAGCCGGTTGCGGCGTTCGCTGGAAAGTGAGGAATTCACCCTTCACTATCAGCCCAAGGTCGATCTTCGGAGCGGATTTGTTGTTGGCATGGAGGCCTTGGTGCGCTGGGACGATCCGGAACGCGGAAGGGTCCGTCCCGATCATTTTATCCCCATTGCCGAAGAAACCGGCTTGATCGTCCCTCTTGGCGAGTGGGTCTTGAAGGAGGCCTGTGCTCAAGCCAAACGCTGGCATGATGAAGGGCTTCCGCCGTTGCGGCTTTCGGTCAATGTTTCGACGCGCCAATTACAGGGCGATGCTGTGGTTGAGTCCATTCTTGCGATTGTCGATAAAAGCGGATTCGATCCCAAGCACCTGGAGTTGGAAATCACCGAAAGCGCAATCATGACCGACACGGCTAAAAGCATCGCCGTTATCGAAGCGCTGGGGAAACAGGGAATTACCTTTGCCATCGACGATTTCGGTACCGGCTATTCATCGCTCAGCTATTTGAAAAACCTCCCTATTTCAGCGTTGAAAATTGACCGTAGTTTTGTCAACGACATCGAGAGCAGCGAGGAAAGCGCTCGGCTGGCTGCGGCTATTCTGGCGCTTGGTCAAAGCCTCAACCTGAAGGTTATCGCCGAAGGGGTCGAAACGGAGCGACAATTGGCTTTCCTCAAACAGCACTGGTGTGACGAAATCCAGGGGTTCCTGTTCGCCAGACCTCTTGATGCAGAGAAATTCAAAGCCTTGCTCATCGAGGGAAAACGCTTGTAGGCTTGCCGCTGCAAGGACGGACTTTTTAGGATTTCCCATGGTGAAACTTACCCGCGCCGAATTGGCCGAGGCTCTGAAAGGCATCAAACTCATCTCCTTGGATGTGGATGGTGTGCTGACCGATGGCGGCCTTTACTACGCCGAAGACGGAACCGAGCTTCGGCGCTTCAATGTCAAGGATGGAATGGGCATCAAGCTCGCTCAGGCCGCAGGGATTGAGTTTGCTGTTATCAGCGCAAGCATCACCCCGGCTATCGAGCATCGGGCAAAGCGCCTGGGAATCGACCACGTCCATATCGGTTGCAAGAGCAAGGTTGAGACGCTGCAAGACATTTGCGCACGGCTGAATATTGCTGCCGAAGCCGTTGCTCACATGGGCGACGATCTTAACGATCTGCCAATTTTCGAGTCGGTTGGCTTGGCTCTGGCGCCTGCCGATGCGGTGGCGTCGGTCTGCGCGGCGGCCAATTATGTGACGGAAAGATTGGGCGGCCAAGGCTGTGTGCGTGAAATCTGCGACCTTGCGGTAACGGCCCGCAAGGCCCGGGTGACGGATGGCGTTGCTAGAAACGCCGTTGCTTAAACACCATGCAGAAACACCTCGATAGAACGCTTTCAGGTTGGGGGGAATGGGTCCGTAAGCGCTTTGAAGAGGTGCGGCGACCCAAACGGCCACGGCGGGCCGATGAAGAATTAATTTCCGATAATCAGGTGCGCATCCTCTCCATTGACGGTGGGGGAATCCGCGGGGTCGTTCCGGCGATGATGATGCTGGAAATTGAGCGCCGACTGCAAAAAGCTTCTGGCGATCCGGGGCTGCGTCTCGCCGATTGTTTTGACATGGTGGCGGGGACTTCGACCGGTGGGGTGTTGGCCCTGGGGTTGACTGTTATGGGTGAGAACGGACGGCCGCGCCATGACGCGCGCGCCCTGGCCGATATGTACGTGGAGCGTGGTGGTGAAGTGTTCGATGTTTCTCTGTTCAGGGATTTTCGTGCGCTCAAAGCTGTCGGATCGTCCCGATATCCTTGGGATGGGGCGGAAAAACTAATTGGTGATTACCTTGGCGGCGGCATTCTCTCAGAAGCTCTGCGTGAAGTGCTTATCACGTCTTATTGCCTTGATGGCGGCGGTGCAAAGTTCTTCAAGCGTCGACACGCCCGAGCCGATAAGTCCGAAGATTTCCGCATTGAAGATGTTGCAAAGGCGACATCGGCCGCCCCTACTTATTTTCCGCCGGTTCATTTCAAGGATTTGGCCGGTGCGGCGGAGCACGGCTATATAGATGGCGGCGTGGTGGCCCATAATCCGGCGCTCTGTGCGGTGACTGAGGCGCGCCGGACCTTCCCCGAAGCAGAGGATTTAGTCATCGTTTCTCTTGGGACGGGCTGGTATGTTCCTCCCGTCGATTTCAAGAAGGCGGAAAACTGGGGGGGCATTCAGTGGGCCCGTCCTCTCGTCGATATCCTGTTCAATGGTCCGGCCGATGCGGTGGATCATCAGTTAAAGGAGCTGTTGCCTGGGGCGCTTGAAGAAGGCGGGCGATATTTCCGGTTTCAGCCAAAATTGCAAAAAGCCAACGCCGCACTTGACGACGCCACGCCAAAAAACCTCGATCGCTTGCAGGATTTGGCTCGCGATTATATCGACAAAGAAGAAACCCAGGCCATGCTCGACCGGTTGGTTCCGCTTCTGTTGGAACGTTAGTCCTGCTTTTCCACTGCAAACGAAATCCCATATAGTGAGTTTATGGCGAAGTTTTCTCATGTCTTTTCCGCTGGTCGACGGAAAACTCTTGCCGCTGTGGCGCTGGCGATAACAGCCATCGCTACAGTGGGGGGAGAGGCTTTGTCTTCGTCGGTTCTCCGCTTGAGCGCGGAAGCTGCAGTCCTTGTCTATTTTCTCTCGGTTCTGAGAGGAATGGGCGCCAAAGGGCTGGTTTTTTTATCGGTTTCGGCCTTGGTGCTTGGGGCCGTGGGGGTGAGTTCGCCCGACCCTTGGCGCAATATCGATAAAATCCTGTTTGGCGGGTGTTTCGTCGCCGCTTTTTTCGCCGTGCTCGGAACCTTGCGGTTCGCCTCGCAGACCTCGCCGATGATCCGGCGATGCGGGCTTTTCCTGTCCCGCCAAAAGCCCGGCCGACGCTATTTGGCGCTGACTCTTGGCGGCCATCTGTTCGGCATGGTGCTCAATTACGGCTCTATCGCTTTGTTGGGAACGATGGTCGAAAAAAGCAATGCGCGGGAGAAAGATGAAATTGTTCGCAGGTTACGCCTGCAGCGCATGTTGGTGGCGGTTCAGCGCGGTTTTACCACGACCCTGACATGGTCGCCCCTGGCCTTGTCGATGGCGGTGACCCTGTCGATTTTGCCGGAAACCCATTGGGAAGCAGTCCTGCCGTTTACCTTGGTCACCGGTTTCGGCCTCGCTTTCCTCGGCTGGTTTCTCGACCGGTTGTTCAAGCCGACAGGTCGCCCGAGTAGTCTTGCCGGTGAAACGGTCCTCGGCGGCTGGCATCTGTTGTTGCCGGTTGTTGGGCTTGTTGTGTTGGTTTTTTGCCTCGCCTATGGGGTGAAGCATCTGGCCGATGTTCGCATGGCCGTGGCCGTGATGATCGTGGTTCCGCTGATTGCGACGGCTTGGCTTTGCATTCAGTTCTTGGGGCATGGTCTGGGGCGCGCCGTTATGCTGTCCGGCCGCCGGATTAACCGGCATCTGCGGGATGCGTTTCCCAGCTACCGCAACGAGATCGCCTTGCTGTGGTCGGCAGCAGTCATCGGCGGCGCAGGCGCGGTGTTGGTTCGTCAATATCTGATGGACGGCAATGACATCGTTTCAGGCGTGGCGGGTGCGGTTCCCTGGCTCGTTCCCATTTCAGCCGCATGGCTCGTTGCGCTGGCCGGGCAAGGGGGGATGAACCCAATCTTATCGGTCACCCTTTTGGGAGGACTTCTGCCTGATTTGGAAGCCCTCGGCCTATCGCCTGTCGTCATGGCTGTTGCGATTACTGCCGGATGGTCGGTCACCGGAGCATCATCGCCTTTCACGGCAACGACGGTTCTCGTCGGCCAAATCGCCAAGGTTTCTCCGCCGACGGTGGGGATTAAATGGAATGGGGTCTATACCCTTCTCGGGCTGACCCTGATTTCACTATATTTGGGCGTCTTGGAGTGGCTGCTTTAGAGCTTTTCCCATTCTTTCAGTACGTGAACCATGGCCCCCGTTAGCTGAGCCAAATCTTCTGCCGATATGATGAAAGGCGGGGCGGTATAGACGATATCGCCATAGGGACGAAGCCAGACACCTTCTTCGATGAAGCGGGCCTTCAGCCAATCGTTGTCTTTTAAGCTTTCGACCTGTACTGCACCAATAGCCCCTTTGACTCTCACATCGACGACGCCCTTGATCGCACGGCAGGGTTCAAGAGCCTCCTTGAGGTGTTTTTCGATCTTGGCGACTTGAGCCAAGCGGGGCTCGCTGTCGAACAGGTCGAGTGAGGCGTTGGCGGCGGAGCAGGCCAAAGGATTGCCCATAAAGGTTGGGCCGTGCATGAGAGCCTTTTCCGGGTCTTCGGAGAGGAAGGAGTTGAAAACTTCGGTGGTGGCCACCGTGGCGGCCAGGGTGATCGTGCCGCCGGTGAGCGCCTTGCCGAGGCAAATGATGTCGGGAACGATTTCGGCTTCTTCGCAGGCGAACATGCGGCCGGTACGGCCGAAGCCGGTCATAATTTCATCGGCGATAAAAAGGATGTCGTGTTTTTTGGCGGTTTCTCGGATGAATTTCAGGGTTTTCGGGCTGTGTATTTTCATGCCGCCCGCCCCTTGGATGAGGGGCTCGATAATGATACCGGCCAACCGATCTTTGTTTTCCGCCAGAAGGGTATCAAAAGCTTGTCGCTGTTCTTCGGTCTGGGGAAGGGGAGTGATCATCTGTTCGGGCAGCAAACCGGCGAATAGGCTATGCATGCTTTCTTCCGGGTCGCAGACGCTCATCGCGCCGACCGTGTCGCCGTGATAGGCATCGTTGAAACAGAGGAATTTATGGCGACCCGTCACCCCTTTGTTGAGCCAATATTGCAGCGCCATCTTGAGCGCCACTTCCACCGAAACCGAGCCGGAATCGGCCAAAAATACATGGTCGAGATTGCCAGGCAGAAGTTTGGCCAGTCGGGTCGCCAATTTTTCAGCCGGGGTATGGGTTAGCCCTCCCAACATCACATGGGGCATGGAGGTGAGCTGGCTTTCCATCGCGTGGATGATGTGGGGGTGATTATAGCCGTGACAAGCCGACCACCAAGAGGAGATGCCATCGATCAGTTCTTTACCGGTTGAGAGACGGATGCGGCTTCCTTGCGTTACCAGCGCCCGCATGGCTGCCGGAGTAGTCAACATTTGGGTGTAGGGTCGCCACAGATGGTTTGCGGCTGCGGATTCGTTTGTCATCATGGCGTTCCTCGGCGAAGGATTTTGCTTTGTTTTACTGGCGTCTTTACGACCTGTTGGTTACAACATGCCCATAACTGTGATGAATATGCAAATCAACAAGCGATTTGAAGGTTTGTGTTGTCGGTCTACACGGTAAATGAAGTAGTATTCCGCTCGCCCCTAAGGCCTGGGTGTTAAATTTGGGGAATGGGCGACGGAGTCAAAATTAGGACGAAAAATGATCAACCGGTCGCTCAATGCGATGGTCGAGGCGAAACTCGCCAAGCTGGAAACCAATAGCCTCAAACGCAGCCTGAAAGATACGGATCGTTCCGCCGGAGCGGCTGCCCGGCGGGACGGAAAAGACCATCTTTCCTTTTGCTGCAACGACTATCTCAATCTTTCCACCCACCCTAAAGTAATTGAAGCCGCACGAAAGAGCTTGGATCGGCACGGCTTCGGGGCTGGGGCGTCGAGGTTGGTTACCGGCAACCATTCGCTCAATGGCGCGGTCGAGCAAAAACTGGCGACCTTGAAAGGGAGTGAAGCCGCTCTGCTGTTCGGTAGTGGTTATTTGGCAAACCTTGGAATTATCCCTGCACTGGTGGGGCCGGGCGACCTGATTTTGATGGACGAACTCGCCCATGCCTGCATGCATGCGGGAAGCCGTTTGAGCCGGGCGGAGATTGTTTTGTTCCGTCACAACGATGCGGAGGATTGCCAGGCCAAACTCGAAACGCTGCGGGGCGACTACCGCCATTGTCTGATCCTCACCGAAGGAGTTTTCAGCATGGACGGCGATTTGGCCCCTTTGCCCATGCTGAGTGATCTTGCGCGGGAGTTCGATGGCTGGTTAATGACCGACGACGCCCATGGTTTCGGCGTTCTGGGAGAGGGGCGTGGATCGACCGCCCATTGGCGAAGTCTGGGAAATGATGTGGAGGTCCCTTTGCAAATGGGGACGCTTTCGAAAGCTGTTGGAGCCTACGGCGGCTATATCTGCGCTTCCAAAAGCGTCATAGACTTTTTGCTCAACCGAGCGCGCAGTGTCATCTATACCACCGGGCTCCCGCCTTCCCTGTTGGCTGGGGTCTTGGCGTCGTTGGAAATCATTGAGGCGGATCGGGGGCGTTGTGCCGCACCGCTGGAGAAAGCCAGGCTGTTTACCCGCGCATTGGGATTGCCGGAAGCGGAAAGCTCCATCGTGCCGGTGGTTGTGGGTGAAGCTGCGGAGGCCTTGGCGGCTTCGGCGCAATTGGAAAATCAAGGCTTTCTGGTTACGGCCATTCGACCGCCCACCGTACCTGAAGGGACGGCGCGGCTGCGCCTGACCTTCTCGGCCGAACACCGCGATGAGGATGTGTTGCGGCTGGCCGAGCTGATTGACGGTATGAAGTTTCAGCCCTTGTTCCACAATGGAGCGGTCGTGTGAGCGCGTTTTTTATCACCTCCTGCGGCACTGAAATCGGCAAGACCTTGGTAACTTCAGCTCTGTGCCGTCAGTTGCGAAAAAAAGGGCGGGCCGTCAAAGCGCTCAAGCCGGTGATCAGCGGTTACGATGCTGAAACCGCCAGTGAGAGCGATACCTACCTTCTGCTTGATGCGCTCGGATCGCCAATCGATGAGGAAACCATTGCGGGGATATCTCCCTGGCGGTTTAAACAAGCCTTGTCGCCGGATATGGCGGCTGAACGGGACGGTCGATCCATCCCTTACGATGAACTGATATCCTTTTGTCGCGAGGCGATTGTTCAAAATATAGGAACGCTGCTTATCGAGGGGGTCGGCGGGGTTATGGTGCCGTTGGGTGGGCCCAGGACGGTTCTAGACTGGGCGGCGGATCTTAAAATTCCGGCGCTTCTGGTGACGGGAAGCTATCTGGGCAGTTTGTCCCATGCTCTGACGGCGGTGAAGGCGCTTGAGAGCGGCGGCGTTCCCCTTGCAGGTGTTGTGGTTTCGGAAAGTGAAGAATGCCCCGTACCGGTCGAAGAAACTGTAGCGACTTTGGTGCGATTGCTTCCTGGTATATCCATTGTCTCCGTTCCCCGTCAGCAGGGTGAAATAGATTGGTCTGCGGTTCCCGATTTGACTGAGCTTGTCAATGGGATACATAAGGCGTCCTGATCCTCGTCAATAGTCACCGGAAAGCGGCGTGGCCTTCTTAAAGAACAAAAAACTTTTGGGTGGGATTGCCGTGACGGTTTCTCTTGTCGCGGGGGTCTCGGTCAAGACGGTGCTTTTTCCCTCCGATGAGTTTTCTTTCGCCAATGGCGTCGAACTGACGGCTTATTACGATTCGCGGGGCTATACCCTTACTGGGGTGGCTGCGGAGGGAGCGGTCGTGCCGCGCTTGTTGCTTGAGAAGGTTCCCTCCAAATGGCGAGGCGTTCATGGGGCGGATGCGCGGAAAGATATTTTTTTTCGCACTATGTTGCCTTTAGTGCTGGAGGCCAATGGCAAGGTAACCCATGACAGAACGCGCCTTCTGAAACTGCGGGAGCGTGTCAAAGAAGACCTGTCCCTTAAAGGGGATGATCTGGAATGGCTGCGCCAATTGGCTGAAAAATACGAACTTGAAGATTGGCAAGGCATCGATGAGCCCAGTGAGTTTGACCGGTTGGTCAGGCGCGTCGATGCGGTCCCCGTTTCCTTAGCTCTGGTTCAGGCCGCGGTTGAGAGCGCCTACGGGCGGTCGCGTTTTGCCCGTGAGGGTAATGCGCTCTTTGGTCAGTGGGCCTGGGGGAAGGGGATGGAACCTGCCGACCAGCGGAGCGGCAAAGGCGATTACCGGGTGGCCGCCTTCAAAAGCCCTCTGGCGTCGGTGGAGGCTTACCTTCTCAATCTGAATACCCATCCAGCCTATCAGGATTTCCGGATGCGCCGCGCCGCCCTCAGGGCTCAAAGGGAAGAAGTTTTGAAAGGCCTCGATCTGGTTGGTGGCTTAAGCGCATATTCGGAGAAAGGCGAGGCCTATTTGAATGTTCTTTCCGAAGCCATCCGAGTCAATGAGCTTGGTCGCTTTAATGGCGCCCGCATGGCTGTTGAGGAGCCGGTAATGCTGGTCCCCGATCCTTGGTGACGAAAGCTGTAATCCCAATATGCGCCTTAGCGAATCTTGATGAAATTCGATGGCCCAACACCGCTTCGGTTTGGTTTTTTTTAGCAAGGGGTGCGAATGGCTGGGTTTGGTCGAGCTGATATGGCTCTAGCGCATTGATAATAAAGGGTGAAATTGGGGTGTTTTTTGGTGTGGATAAGTGCCTCTAGAGGTTTGGTGGAATGGGGGCGATCTGCTATAAACAAGGCAATGGATTCGGAGGGGCTAAAGGCCCCTTCAAACGTATCTAACAGGGACCTGAACCGGGACTGTTCTCTCGTCCCCTTAAAGAGTTGGGAAACGACATTTGACCACCCCCGAAACGCCCCAGGATCATGATATCTCCCCTGTCGCCATCGAAGGGGAGATGAAGCGTTCTTACCTCGATTACGCCATGAGCGTGATCGTCAGTCGCGCCCTTCCGGATGTGCGAGACGGCCTCAAGCCCGTTCACCGGCGCATCCTCTTTGCTATGAAGGAAGGCGGCTACGAGGCAGGTAAGCCATTCCGTAAGTCGGCCCGCATCGTCGGTGACGTCATGGGTAAATATCACCCCCATGGCGATAGCGCCATTTACGACGCCATGGTTCGCATGGCTCAGGAATTTTCCATGCGTCTGACGCTGGTCGACGGGCAGGGGAACTTCGGCTCCATGGACGGCGATAAGGCGGCCGCCATGCGTTATACCGAGGCTCGTTTGGCCCGCTCGGCCCATGCCCTGATCGAAGACATCGAAAAAGAAACGGTCGATTTTCAGCCCAACTACGACGAGTCCGTTTCCGAGCCTGTAGTTCTCCCCGCGCGCTACCCCAACCTGCTGGTCAACGGCGCGGGTGGTATTGCCGTGGGTATGGCGACCAATATTCCGCCGCACAATCTGGGCGAAGTCGTCGATGCCTGCCTGGCCTATGTGGACAATCCCGGCATCACCATTGAGGAATTGATCGAGAATTACGTGCCGGGCCCGGATTTTCCCACCGGCGGGATCATCCTGGGTAAAAGCGGGATTGTCTCAGCCTACAATACCGGTCGTGGGTCCATCATGATGCGTGGCCGCACCTCTATCGAGGAAATCCGTAAGGACCGGATGGCGATCATCATTACCGAAGTCCCTTATCAGGTGAACAAGGCGCGGATGGTCGAATCCATCGCCGACTGCGTTCGCGATAAGCGCATCGAAGGCATTGGCGACCTGCGCGACGAATCGGACCGGGATGGCGTCCGGGTCGTCGTCGAAATCAAGCGCGATCATCAGCCGGAAGTGGTCCTTAATCAGCTTTTCCGTTTCACCCCGCTGCAAACCAGCTTCGGCATCAATATGCTGGCGCTGAACCGGGGCAAGCCGGAGCAGTTGAACCTCAAGCAGATGATCGAGGCTTTCGTTCAGTTCCGTGAAGAGGTGATTACCCGACGGACGGTATATGAACTGGGCAAAGCGCGTGAACGGGCTCATGTATTGGCTGGTCTTGCCGTTGCCGTGGCTAACGTCGATGAGGTGATTGCTTTGATTCGCAAAGCGCCTAATCCGCAGGAAGCCAAAGAGCAATTGATGGCGAAAGCTTGGCCGGTCCACGATGTGGCGCCGTTGATCGAGTTGATCGATGAGCCGGGACGCGGCGTCGTAGACGGGACCTATCAGCTCTCCGAAATTCAGGCTAAAGCCATTCTCGATTTGCGTCTGCACCGCCTGACCGGGCTGGAGCGCGAGAAGATCGGTAACGATCTGCGCGAGGTTGGGGCGCAGATTGAGGAATTTCTCAAAATTCTCGGATCTCGGGAGCGATTGCTGGAAGTCTTGACCGGTGAGTTGCGTGAGGTTCGCGACCAGTTCGCCACCGACCGCCGCACGACGCTCGAAGAAGGCGAGTTCTCGCACGATATCGAGAGCCTGATCCAGAAAGAGGATATGGTGGTGACGGTGACCAGCACCGGCTACATCAAGCGCGTTCCGCTGGCAACCTATCGGGCCCAGAAGCGCGGCGGAAAAGGCCGCACGGGCATGAACACCAAGGATGAGGATGTCGTCGATCAGGTCTTCGTCGCCAATACTCATACGCCGGTTTTGTTCTTCTCTTCGACCGGCATCGCTTACAAACTCAAGGTCTACAAGCTGCCCTTGGGCAATCCTCAGTCCAAAGGCAAGGCCATGGTCAATTTGCTGCCTTTGGATGACAGCGAAACCATTTCCACGGTCATGCCGCTGCCTGAGGATGAAGAGGCCTGGGGCGACCTGTTCGCCGTGTTCGCCACGCGCGGCGGCAACGTGCGCCGTAACCGTCTCTCCGATTTCACCAACGTCATGGCTAACGGCAAGATCGCCATGAAGTTCGACAATGCCGAGGATTGGGATGGCTTGGTCCGTGTCCGCGTTTTCGAAGAAGACGATGACGTGATGCTGACCGCCAAGAGCGGCAAGTGCATTCGCTTCCCGGTGGCCGATCTCAGGGTATTCAATTCCCGCTCCTCCATGGGCGTACGCGGCATCAAATTGGCCGATGGCGACCATGTGATCAATATGTCCGGCCTCAAACACCGTGAGGACAGTGTTGAAGAGCGGGATGGTTATTTGAGGGCCAAGGCGGCGCAACGGCGGCTTGGGTCTGTCGATTATACTGGCAAGGCCGAAGATAAAGCGCGGGACGAAGAGCTTGCCGCCCAGCTTCAGGAAATGCCGTTTGCCGATATGCAGGAGAATGAAGAGTTTATCCTTACTGTGACTGAGAACGGTTTCGGCAAGCGCACATCGGCCTACGAATATCGTGTTTCGGGCCGCGGCGGTCAGGGGATCACCACCATCGACACTTCCGAGCGTAACGGCCTCGTCGTTGCCTCGTTCCCGGTTCAAGAGGGCGATCAGACGGTGATGGTGACAAAGGGCGGCCAGTTGATCCGCACTTCCGTTGATGACGTTCGTATCGCCGGGCGTTCGACACAGGGCGTCACGCTGTTCAAGGTGGCTGAAGACGAACAACTCGTTTCCGTCACACGGGTCCGTGATATGGGCGGCGATGAGATGGATGAAGAGGATACGGAAGATGGCGAGGCCGAAGGCGTTCCCGTTTCCGATAGCGATGCATCCTCGGAAGCGCCCGTAGACACGGACAATGGAAACGAATAGCCTACTGGCCTATCGGCCGAATTTGAGGAATTGACTATGACTGAACGGATTGGCGTTTATCCGGGCACCTTTGATCCTGCGACCAATGGGCACCTGGATGTGATCACGCGAGCCACTCATGTGGTGGATAAGCTGATCGTCGCCGTCGCGACAAACCCCGGTAAAGGGCCGTTGTTTTCCGTCGAGGAGCGGGTTTCCATCGTTGAGCAGGAGGCCGCCGAATTGAATGGCCGAATCGGTGGCCGAATTACGGTTAAGCCTTTTAATAACCTGCTGATGGACTTCGTCGCAAAAGAGGGGGCCTCGCTGATTATTCGGGGGTTACGCGCCGTTTCCGATTTTGAATACGAATTTCAGATGGCGGGAATGAACGCAAAGCTCAACAAAGAGATCGAGACGGTCTTTTTGATGGCTTCCGACAAGCACCAATTGATTGCCTCACGCTTCGTAAAAGAAATCGGCTGGTTGGGCGGCGACGTGTCTCATTTCGTTTCGCCATTCGTCCAACGGAAGATGGAAGAAAAGTTCGCCGAAAAGCGGGCGGCAGGGGAATAGTAAAAAAACTGAAAAAAAGGCGTTTTTCCCTGTTGACCAGTGGAGGCGCTGTCCCTATGTTTCGCCTCGCCCGGCGTTGCCGGGAAAATTTGTTTAAGGGCACTTAGCTCAGTTGGTAGAGCATTCGACTTTTAATCGAACGGTCATAGGTTCGAATCCTATAGTGCCCACCAATCAAATCAACGCCTTGGCCTCATCCGGCCAGGGCGTTTTTTTGTTTTTTTTCGGTTTCTTGTGTGACGGACATCACTTCGTGCCGTCGGGTAAGTGGATAGCTTTAAACGCATGGACAAGGCGGGTTTCCCATCCGTTCCCATCCCATCGTCCCTTGGGCCGCTTTGTTCAGAACTCTGTTTGCAACTCACCGCTCCCTTTTTTGGGGGCGGTTTTTTTTGATCTTATAACTTTTTGTTTTCGATCCACTTGAGACAATGATGGGCGACCTCTTCCCAACCGGGTTCGCCGAGAACCCAATGGGCATGATTGGGAAATTCGTAAAAGTCGCCGTTATTGGCATACTTCCGGGCGACTTTACGGACCACCGAAGCTGGGGTGATGTTGTCCTGGGTTCCCGCGATAGTCAGCGTGGGGCAGGTAATCATATTTTCATCTACCGTCGCTGCATTGGAGCTGTCGAAAAGCCAGAAAGCGATCTCTGCGGCGGCCCGCCCGGACTCATGAACCAAACGACCGTATTCGGCGTCGTGTTCGTCCTTGGGAAGTAGATTGTAAACTGCGTAGGCCGCCTCTTTAATGGTGGGGAAGGTTGGGCGACGCCAAAATGCCCAGGTGGTTAGCACACGGCGGAAGGTTTTCACCACCGATGGCGTTAGCGCAATAACTCCGGCTGGCGCCGCGGGGGTCAGGAAGATAGCGGCTCGACCGAGGCCGCGAGCGGCCAGAATCTGAGTCAGCAAGCCGCCCATGGAATGTCCGATAATGATGGGTGGCGTTTCATGACTGCGGATATCCTCTTCCAAATCGGCGGCGTAGTCGAGAAGGCTGGTGGTTCCGAGCGCTGGAATGGGATGTTCGTCTTTGCCGTAGCTGTGATGGCGCAGGGTTGGCGTATGGACGACGTAGCCCCGTTGGACAAAGAATTCGCGGTATTTGCTCCAGGATTCGCCCGTACACCACATGCCATGAATCATATAAAGCGGCGGTTTGGGCATGGTGGAAATCCTATTTCAAAGGGGGAGGCCGTTTTAAGGTGACACCTCGGCCTGAATGCCTCTTTGCTCAAAGTAGATGCGGTAGGCCATGTCGGTTTCCAAAATGTGGAATGTCAGCCAGTTGTTGAGAAAGCCCAGGAGGTCGAGGCAAATCTGACCTTGGTCGCCATTGATAAAGCGTTGGTGCATTCCCTCAACTTCGTTACGCAGATCTTGGTGGGACTTAATATGGCCCTCCAGACCCGGATAGCCGTTATCCCGCATCAGGGTTTCTTCGCGCCGAAAATGATTGTCCGTATAATCGAGTAAAATTTCAAAAAGGCTCTCCAGCGCGTCACTGCCTTTTCCCATAGCGTAGGCATCATGAAATTGGCCGACCAGATCGAAGAGGATTTTGTGGTCGCGATCTATGCCTTTGATTCCGACGCTAAATTTATTTTGCCAAGTCAGGTAGCTCATTCACGCTTCCGGTTCCGACGTTGTCGGGGGGAATGCCCGGTTACAGGAAAATACGTTGCCGTATTGAACCCGGTTTCATGGCTTCTGACAAGGGAACTGTTTGAAAAAGAACGGATAAAAAAAGACCCTTATCGCCTCAGAAGAGATGAGGCGATAGGAGAGTGTGTTTTAGGCGGGGGGAAGCCCCTTAAGGTTTTTTGCTGCGGCGGACGGTGATCCGCACGGCAGGCTAATCGATCACTCTATAACGGCGAGGTCTTCCGCCGCCATCCGGCCGTTACGGCCTTCGGCAAGCTCAAAAGAGACTTTTTGTCCGTCCTTCAGTGTTTCGAGACCCGCTCGTTGAACGGCGGTAATATGGACAAAAGCGTCTTTCCCGCCCTCGTCGGGTTCGATAAAACCATACCCCTTGGTGTTGTTGAACCACTTCACGGTTCCGGTCGCCATTTCGCCACCTCAATTTGGTATTCGAGTTCCGCCGGGCCCTATGCGCCGACGGCTATCCTGCCCAAATCGGCAAGATTAAAGCACGAATCCACTATCAGAGAATCGCATTGAATGGAATAGTTTTGTCGATAAACCCGTTATGCGGGCGAAAATCGCCGGTTACGTTTTTCCGGCAAGTCCTGTGGTCGCCATGGTTGTGTACTGTTGGATGATTTCGGGAATTGAAACATCGCCTTGTGGGTCGTACCAGCGGCAGATCCAGTTCATCATGCCGAGTAAACCGTAGGCGGCCATTTTAGGATTGAGGCTGGTATCGAATTCTCCATCCTGCTGGCCCATGGCGATCAGTTCCACCCAGCAGTGGCTATAGTCGTCCCAGGATTTCTTCAATTCCTGAAGCTTGGCGTCGTCACGAACGAAGTGATCCTCACGTAACGCCACACTCATTTCCAGATAGGCGGGATTAAACGAGTCTAAGTGGCTCCGCACAGCTTCGTGAAGTTTGTCTTTGGCGGAAATATTAGACCGCAGGATAGATTGAAGATTGAGCAGCAATGAATTGGATTGAGGAAGAATGACTTCAAGCAGGATGTCGCCACGGCTCTTGAAGTAGTAGTAAACGCCTTCACGCTTAATACCGACGGCGTTGGCGATGTCTTCCATGGAGGTGCGGGCCACGCCTTTGCGTTCAAAAACTTCGGCAGCGCGGCGTAAAATCTCCAAACGACGGCTCATGGTTCACCCTTCCTGTATTCGTCCATTGGCTGGCCGAAAAATGGCCTGTCCTGTTTTGTTCGGGGGGCAAACTATTTGATGCCGCGTAAAATTTCAACCGGTTTTACGTCTCCGTAAAACCGTTTATCCCGAATTAAGCACGGAGTAACAACTAGGGTCAGGACCCTACCTAAGGGAAATGAAGTCAAGTGGAGAGATGCGCTTGAAGAGTGGTAGAGTTTGGTCGAAAAAGATACGAACCACGCCGTTTTTTGTGTCGGGGAACGTTTGGCGAATGTCGTCGTAACGGCGAATTTCAACCGTTACCGGGCCGTCACCGCTGGTGCTTTTGCCCATGTGCCAAAGGACGAAGTCGTTCTCCAAGTGGGGGCCTTTAAGGGTGTGGAGTTTACGCTGCGCTCTATGGTGCGGTGTTCCCATCATTTTCTGGAAATGGGCGACGACGATTTCGAAGTCCTGTTCTGCGAATAAAGCGTAGAGACGAGTGGCCCGGCCTTGATCGTACCCGATGATTGCCTTGGTCCCGTTGTAAAGGACCGTTCCGCTATTAAAGGAGGTTCTAAGATTTTTCGGCCAGTCGACTTTACGGATGCAATGTGTCCGGTTGATGAAGGTCTTATGGAAACAAGGAAGATCCTGGCGCTCCATAGGGGTAAGGGCAGCGCCCAATTTGAGGTTGCTCCCCATTCCCCAAGCCTGACTGTCGAAAATCATATCCCGGAGGGGGGCGACTTCCGAGGCGGGGGGGAGAGTGGCGATTTGATCGTTGTGCTGGTTGCTTTCAGCCTCTTCGCCCCGCTCTTCCTCTGCCGTCTGCATGGGAGCGATGGTTTCATCTTTGGTGAATAGGCGTTTTAGCCGGTCAAACAGCCCTGGCTCTTCCTCTTTGGCGAGCTTAACCTGGTTTGTCGCAATGATATCGGCTTTCGGTGCTTCGTCGTTGGCGGTTGCAACTGCTGCCGGTGGTTCTTTCAGTTGTGATGGCGTGGCGGTCAAGGCTTCCATTGCTTCTTCAGCCTGTGGACTGACTGGGGTGATGCCTTCCGGAACCGGCGCTGTTGGCTGTCGTGCGTTTTGAGGAGATTTCGCCGAAACGGTTGCCGATTCTGGGGCTGGTTCACGCAAAGGCTCAATTGTCGCCGTTTGTGGAATATCCGGTGCGATTTCCGGTATATTCACTTTCAAGAGGTTCGGTGCTTGCGCCGCGGACGTAGGCCGCATTGCATGTTCCGGCTCAAACGAAAGCATTTCGTTAGCCGGGTCGAGCGGTCCCGGCTTGATCGGCGCCTCTTCTTTTTCAACAAAAGTGATGGGTGCGGATTTCTGCACTGGTGCGTTAGGGGGGATGACTTCGGTATTTGTTGGCGGAGAAGATTCCGCTACTGCTTCTTCATCCTTAAGGGGAGCCGGTTCTAAAGTGTTTTGGGCTATAGATTTTTGCCGATCAGCTGTAATGCCCTGCGCCTTTTCCTGTGTAGGGGGTGAGCTTGTTGCGGTGTGATCGGTTTTCTTGGTTTCTAGAGCCGACACGGCTTCCTGAGCTTTGGTTGAACGCATGTTGTCGAGCTGGAGATAGCTCGGACGATTTGCCGATACGGGCTGATGTTTTTCGGACTCCTCCGCCTCAACCGCTGCCTTTGTCTCTGCAGCTTTAGTGGGAGAGGGGGGGGGCTTTGCAGAAAGTTCCTGTGTCGCGATGGGCTTTTCGGGCGACGCTTCGTCGGTCGAAAGCATTTCTTTCAGCCGGTCCAGCCAACCAGGCTCTTCCGTTTGTTTTGCTTCAGGCGGTTCTATTCTTTGTGTTGGTTGTGGTGGAGGGAGCTCAATCACCGTGGTTTCGAACTCCGGCGCTTCTACGGGAATTTCGATGTTCTCGACAATTGGAGCGCTTTCGGTTTGTTCCGTTGTCGGTGGGGAAGGAGGTTTTTCCTTCAATGGTGATTTAGGTGTTTCCGCCTTTTTAGGCTCCGGTTCGGCCTTCTGCTCATCCGGCATGACGAGATTCTTTAGCGAATCGAAAAAGCTGGGTGAGTCGGATTTGGGTATTTCCGGCGTTGGCGGTGACTGTGACGGCGTCACAGTTTTAATCGTCCCGGCGGCCGGACTAGGGGCAGGCTCGACAATAGATGGAGCAGGCATCTCCGCTGGTGGCAGGGGCTCCGCCAAAGGGGGGGACGGTAGGGTCGGTGTGCTGACAGTGGCCTTTAGCGCCTTGAGTTCATTGGGACTTATCGTCTCGGGAGCTATTGGCGACGGGGCGTTGGGGGCAAACGGGTCCGGTTCGGCTGCCTGGGCTGCCAGGCCTCCGGCGGTCAGTGTTACGGCGAGGCAACCAAAGAAAGTTCCCCGTATATTCAAAAGCCGCCGTTTCACGCCTTTTTCCGTTCCATCCGGTGCCAAAATTTCATGGTGTTCATTTTATCAAACCCACCATGCCTCCACATAGCAGAAAGGGTAAGGCAAGGAAAAGCATAAAGACCGCCCGGTAAGTTGCTGAAAAAATAGGGAAGACCAATGGAGTTCGGCTGTTTTTGGCGACAATTGGTGCTATAGTGGCGGCTTTCCAAAACCAGAAGGGTTTTCGAGGGTATGGCGAAGGGTGAAAGTTCGCAGGGGAGCGACCGCGATCTGAAAATGGTGAAACCGGGCGAGTCTGGGGCCGATAAGGCTGTCGGCGCATCGGTGAGTGAGATGCCCAAACGCGGAGGAGGGCAGGCCGCGCCGCACGATTTTCAAGCCAATGAATTGCCTCCTATAAGGCCTGAAGACCTGCTCATCGCGCCCGAACGCTGGAAGATGCCCTTTTGGGCTCGGTACCGCTTGCTTTCGGTCGCCGCATTGATCTTGAGCGCCATCTGGTTGGTCGCGTCTTATACCTACATCGAGCAGAATTTCGGTTGGGAGACCTTCAGTCAGGTCTTCCCCCATGAAATCGGCGGCTTGGCGGCCGGTATTGTGACGCCCCTGGCTTTGTTGTGGCTTGTCGTTTCTTATCTTGAGCGTGGCAGGCAAATGCAGCAGGAAGCTGCGGCGCTCAAATGGTATTTGGAAAAGCTGGTTTATCCGTCCTCCGGCGCAGTGGAGCGTGTCAACGAGATGACCGAGGCTCTGCGCCAGCAAGCGCGCGACCTGACCCATGCTTCCGAGGACGCCGCTCAACGGGCGGTGAGTATCGATGCGATGATCCGTCAGCGTTCCGATGAGCTGACCCGCATTACCGAAGAAGCGAACATTAAAAGCCGTGAGGCCAGTGAGGTCTTGAAGCGCCAAGCGGAAGACTTGGTTCAGGTTTCCGACCGGGCCATCGCCCGGGCGCGGGAGGCGGGGAATGTCCTGCACCACCAGTCTCACGATCTGATTACCGTTTCCGAACAGGCATCCTCACGCACCGAAAGCATTGCCGAGTTGCTAAAAGTTCGGGGCGAGGAATTGATGGCGGCAGCCGATGAGGCGGCTACTCGAGCCCGCGATACGGCGGACAATCTGCGTAATCGCACCGAGGCTCTCGATGGTGTTTCAAGCGAAGTGGCGCTGAAAGCTGAGAAAGTGGATGCCCTGCTCGCTGAGCGCTCCTCTAATATGCTGAAAACCTCGGAAACCGCTGTGGCGAATGTGAAATCCGGGGCGGAAATGATGCGCAGCCATGGTGAGGAATTGAGCCAGCGCACTGACCGGGCCGCCATGCAGGCGGAGTTGATGGGCGAAACCCTCAAGCGCCAAGCCGAAGACCTGACCAAGATCGCTAAACTGGTTGCCGCCCAGACCTCACAGATCGAGGTCGACCTGGGACAGCAGAGCCGCCATCTGACGACCACGTCGGACACGGTCTCCGAGCGGGTCAAGACGATCAACGAAAGCCTTCGAGCCGAAGCCCAGAGCCTAATCGCCGCCTCTCAGGAAGCCGTCCAGCATCTTCAAAACGTCAACGATATATTCATCAAGCAGCGTGATGACGTTTATGCCGCCTCAGACAAGACCTCCGACAAAACGGCGGAAGTCAATAAGGCCCTGGCGGCAAGTTCGGCTGTTCTTGAGCGGATTGCCAAAGCGACCTTGGAGCGGGTGGCTCTGGTCGATGAAGCCTTGCTTGACAGTTCCTCGTCGCTTGAACAGGTCGCGGAAAAATCGAGCGGTCTGATTGATACGGCGGCGGAGGATTTGCAGCGTCGTTCTGATGACCTAAGCCGTCTGACCGATCTTTCGACGATGCACCTTGAAGATGCGACGACGGCCCTGAAGGGCAGCGCCGATATGGTGAGCGAAACCTCTACTCAGGCCCAAGGCGATCTTAAGACGACGACTGAAACCCTTGATAAGAGCGCCCTGGCAGTCACTGTGGCCGCTGAGACCGGGGTTGCCAAGATTGATAGCGCCACCGAGGCGCTGGACCGTGAATTGGCGGTTCTGAACCGAATCACCGACGATGTACAGGCCAAGAGCGATCTGCTGCGTGGCGAACTTTGGCGGATGAACGATGCCTCTGATACGGCTGTCGGCCGACTGGAAGAGCTTGGGGAGGTGGTTTCGGCTCGGGTCGTGAATATGGAAGATGCCGGGAAAGGGGCCGCCGCCGAACTTTCCGAGATGGGTATCAGGCTCCAGGAAGAGACATCCCGTATGATACGCAGTGGCGATCAGGCACTGGCTAAGATTGATGACGTAAGCAAGGGGATGCAAGGGCAAAGCGCCTATCTGGGCGATGTGGCCGAGAAATCTGCGGGCCGCCTGGAAGGAATCAGCACATTGCTGCGAGAACGTTCCGAGCAGCTTTCCAATATTTCGGAAGACGCCGTCATTCGTCTTGATGGCATCGTTCGCCGTTTGAGCGAAGAAGCCGGTACGGTGACCGGCGCCAGCGAAGAAGCTGTCGCCCATGTGGAGCAAGCATCTGACGTTCTGCACCGCAATGCAGCCGATATGAAAGTGACGGCCGAGCGGGCGGCGACCTTGATCGGTCTGGTCGGTGACGCCATGCGTCGCCAGTCCCAGGAAATTGATACGGCGTCCGGTGTGGCGAGTGAAAAAGTCGAGGCGGTGGGTGAGCAACTGGCGGCCCGTTCGGAGGCTCTGCTGGAAGTCGCCGAAAGTGCGATTAAGAGCCTCTCTGAAACCTCTCTGGCGCTTGAGCAACGCGGTTTGGAACTGGGGCACACCTCCGATCAGGCCGTCGGTGATATTGGGCGGGTCCAGCAGGAGTTGGGTGAGCGGTCGCGCGAACTGGCGGCCGTTGCCCATGACGCTCAGGGCAACCTTTCCGACATGAGTGACCGTATCCTGCGCCACTCCCAAGAGGCGGCGGTGGCGTCCGGCCATGCGGCGGCGCGCTTAAGCGATGTGGGGGACGCCATCGGCGAAAGGGTCTCAGAGATGCAGGGAGCGGCCGACCGCACCGAAGAGCGGTTGCGCAATATCGGCGGCATGCTGAGCGAGCGGGCGGCGGAAATCACCATGGCGGCTCAGGATGCCCGGGCGCATGTGCGCTCCTTCGGCGACGTTCTGCGTGAGGAAACCGGAGCCATGGCCGCAGCGGGCGATACGGCGACCGAGGAACTTGCCAAGGCCAGCGATGTGTTGAACAAGCGGTCGCGGGAAATGTCCATGGCGGTTGATCGGGCGGCCAAGCTGATTTCACTGACCACTGATGGCTTGCAACGCCAGACCCAGGATATGTCGACTGCCGCCGAATATGCTTCGGCTAAGGCGGAAGCGGTTTCAGTTGCGCTTAATGCTAATCTGGCCGAACTCAAGGTCGCTTCGCAGCGGACCATCGGCCATTTGAACGATGCCGGGACGGTGCTGCGTGAGCGGATGGACGAATTTGCCGAAGGCACCGACCATACGGCGGCCAGAGTGGCCGAGGTGGCAAGCCGTCTTTCGGGCAAGTCCGAAGAGCTCTCGACGCTCTCCAATCATGCGGTGGCCCGTCTTGAAGAAGTCGGCGATGCGCTGGGTGAGCGGGCCCAGGAAGCGATGGCCATTTCCGAACGCACGGCGGCTCGGTTCAAGCAAACCGGTGAGATTATGGATGCCAAGGCCGAAGAGGCCAGTGAGAAGAGCGAAAAAATTGCCTCGCGCCTCGATACGGCGGGCGATTCGCTTAAGCAACACATGGAGCATCTGTCGAGCACCTTTGAAGCGGCGATCAATCGGGTCAATGCTTTGAGCGATCTTCTGGCGCTGCGTAGCAGTGAAGTGGACGGTATTTCCGACAGGGCGATTGGCAAGGTCCAGGCTTGGGATCGCTCGGTCCGTCATACCACTGACGAATTGTCCCGTGCGGCCAACACGGTTTCTGTTCAGGGCAACGAGTTGACCAAGACCCTTGGGCGTCAAAACCTAGAGCTGGCCTCGGCCTCGCGCGATGCCGCACGGCTTACCGAAGCGCTTAAAGAGCACCATGACCGGATCGCAGGAGAAGATTTTCTGCGGACCGCAACGCTTATTCAGGAAAGCCTCCAGTCCATTGCCGTGGATATCACCCGGATCATGGAAATCGCCATTACCGAGGACGACTGGAAGCGCTATACCAAAGGCGATAAAGGTGTCTTCGTCCGCAAGATCGTCGGCTACCGCGACCGCAGTAAGCTGCCCAACATTAAGCATAAATACGAGCAGGACAGCGACTTCCGGGATTATACCAACCGGTTTATCGCCCAGTTCGACGATCTCTTGCGCCGTGCCGCGGAAAGCGACCACGGAGGCACGCTCGGCGGAACCTTCCTTACCGCCGACGTGGGCAAGCTCTATATGCTGCTGTGCAGAGCGTTGGAGCGCGATCTACCGGGCGAGGGCGTTTAGCGTTTAGGTATTAAATGCCTCAATGACCTGATCAATGATCAAATCGACCATAAAGGGTTCGGAACCGACGGGGCGGGTGAGCCAGAGTGTGCGGCCCTCGGCCTTGAGTGGTCCAGCCGTTTCGGCATCTTGAGAAAGCGCCTCAATGTCAGGGGAATTGGGGTCGAAGCCGAGAATTTCAGGGATATCCTGGGCGGCATGAAGGCCGCCGGAGATCATGAATGGAATGACAATGACGTTCCGGCCGGAGGTTTCCGTCGCCCAGTCTTCAATCCTCGGTGCTTGTTCAAGGTAGGCGGTTTTGACTTCTTTGAACGCGCCGTGCTTGAGGGCGTGCTTTGCCACTGCTTCGGTTTGCAGCGCCGATCCGGGATGACCGCTGCCGCTCCCATGGCCAACCAGAATAAGCGAGGTTTCAGAGGGCCTGATCTCAAGTGCTTCGGCTAATGCCAGGGCGCGCTCGGCAACCGATTGGGAAATCTTCGGATGAATTCCCACAGGGGCGCAGAGGACAAAGTTATCCGTCTTGCTGTCCGTCAGGCCTAACTCGCGGGGAAAGACCGTTTCGGTGATTTGTCCCTGGCTTGCCAGGACGGGAACGATATAGACCTTTTCTTCTCCAATCCGATCACGCAGATCTTTTAAAAAAGGTGGCTCTTTCCAAAAAGCGCACAAGACTTTCTTGAAAAGCCCTGTTTTCTCTAAGGCTTCGGTGTGGGACAGGACTGCTTTGGCTCCCCCTGGGTGTCGGCTCGACCCATGCCCCGCCAGAACAAGCGTGGTTTGGGCGAAAGCTTCCTTTAGCGTTTTGGGGAGAGAGGAGGCCATGGATCAGCCGTCTTTCAGCGGAATGCAGCTTTCCAGAATTTCCGCCACGTTGGCGACCTTGCCAATGACGGCAAGCCGGGTTTGTTTGCCCGCACCGCGTTGGGCGAGCATCCAGAGAGTTGTCCGGCGCGAGCGGGGGGCGTCCTCAAACAAAGCGGTTGGCATGTTCTTCGATAGGCCCGCGTTAAGGAGGTTTTGGGCGAAGTCGTCAAGTCGATTCAATTCGCCGTAAACGGCCAGGGAGCATTCCGGATCGGCCATGCCTTCCCAGTCGAGATTGCCAAACTCTTTTTCCAGACGGAGGAAACGGACTCCCCGCGCGTCACCCCGGTGGGTTAGCGGCAGTCCGGCCGCTGCGCCAAGTCCGGCGGGAATGCTGATGCCTGGGATGATATCGAACGTCAGGCCCCGTTCGCTCAGCGCCAGAGCCTCGGCGCTCAAGTCACCAAAGGAAAAGGCGTCTCCCGCCTTTAGAATGGCGATGGTTTGAGTATTTTCAGCCATTTCGGCGATGGAGTCGGCGGCATCAGGTCGGTTGAGACCTTCAAGCGAAATACGTTTGGCCGCCTTGGGAGCGAGCTTGAGAATAGGGGCGGAAACGCTCTTGTCGTAATAAACCGCATCGCAGGAGGTAAGGATGCGATGGCCTTTGGCGGTCAGCAGTTCCGGGTCGCCCGGTCCTGCTCCAATGAGATAAATACGTCCGGCCATGGCCTCTTTCACGCGGTTTTCTTTAGGTTGGTCGTTTTTTGTGGGAGCGGACGAGCGTCATAAACCTGTCGGCCCAATGATGACTTTCCGCATCCCGGAGATGGGAATAGCTTGCCAGCATGTTCTTGTAAACAATGCCGTCATGCTTTCCGTCGATTCCTGTGCCGCGTGTGACTTCGTAGGCAAAGACCGTGTCGCTCGGAAGGTTCTCCAAACGCGAGTAATGGAACTCGTGGGCTGGAAACTCAAATCCTTTTCCCCCTTTGCCGTCGAGTTTAGGCCAGGGAGCTTCTCCGGTTTCCTTAAGGCGAACGTATCCGCGCCCCTGAGGACTCTCGTGCAGGGTGACGTCAGCCGGGATCACGCCGGTCATCTCGCAGGCGACGCCGTCCCAGGTGAGGGTGCGGCAGAGATACATGAGGCCACCGCATTCTGCATAGGTTGGCAAACCACCCTCAACGGCTTCACGAATCGCGTAGCGTAGGGCGGCATTGCCTTCGAGCGCGATGGCATGGGTTTCGGGGAACCCACCGCCAATGAACAGGCCATCGAGCTCCGGTAAGGTTCTGTCATGCATCGTGTCGATGGGCACCAATTCCGCTCCGGCGGCGCTCAAGGCTTCCAGATCGCTGGCATAATAAAATCCGAAGGCCGAATCTCTGGCGATTCCCACTTTGAGCGGCGTTTCAGGTTTGATGGAAAGTGCGAGTCTGGACGGAGCAAAATCAAACCGGCCTTTTTGGCCGATGGCGATCAAGGCGTCCAAGTCTACTTGGTTTTGCAGTCCGTCGGCGATGCTGTCGATCAGGGTGTCCGACTGGCCTTCTTCGTTGCTTGGCACCAAGCCCAGGTGACGCTCGAGAATTTCCATATTTGGCGAACGCTGCACCGCGCCGATTAAGGGGACGTCGGTATAGTGTTCTATGATCGAGCGCAGCTTGGCTTCATGCCGCCGTCCACCGATTTTATTGAGGATTACGCCGGCGATATTGATGTCCGGCTCAAAAGCTTGATAGCCGAGAATCAAGGGTGCGATACCTCGGGTCATGCCGCGGGCGTCGATCACGAGCACCACCGGCGCGCCGAGCATCTTGGCCAAAGCGGCGTTGGAGTTGGAGCCGTCCAGGTGTAAGCCGTCGTAGAGCCCTTTGTTTCCTTCGATAATCGAAATATCGGCGTCTTTTCGGTGAACGGCGAAGCAGGTGGCGATCTCTTCCTCGGTCATAGTGTAGTAGTCGAGGTTGCGGCAGGCCCGCCCGGAGGCGGCCTCAAGCCACATAGGATCAATATAGTCCGGCCCTTTTTTGAAGGGTTGAACCGCCAGTCCTTTACGCTTCAACGCCCGGCAGAGACCGAGGGAAACCGTGGTTTTGCCCGACGATTTATGGGCGGCGGAAATCAGCAGGTGGGCCATTAGGCGAGAAGGCCTTTGTCCCGCTCGGCCCACATGGTCGCCGCCAGGGCTTGGGCGACGTCGATGGTTTCGACCTTACCCAATAGTTTCAGCGCCACGGCTGCTGTGCCGACCACAGCGGCTTCACCATAGATGCTGTCCATCGTGCCGGTCCAGAGGGCGGCCAGATGGTCGGGGTTCATTTCCTGGTCGTGTGCGGCGTCGGCCTCATCAATCATCGGGGGCCATTCTTCTTCGCTGATTTTGCCCTCGTTGAGCCATTGGACCTGAGCGGGTTTGGCGGGCCGTCGTTCAGCCTCGCCGCCTTCGCCTTTGAGCACGGCGATATGGGGTTGGCCGAGAAGTTTTCCGCCGCCCCGGTGGACGTCTTTGTAGTTGGGATGGAAAATTCCCTGAATTTCACAAGGCGCTTTAAACGGGTTGAGCATTCGGGCGAAGGTGTTAACCGGCGATCGCAGACCGAGCACCGATTTCAGGGCCATGATTTCGTTGAGGTGTGGGGAGAGATATTCAAGCGGCATAAAGGCGAAGTTGCGGGCTTCCATCTGCTCGGCGGCTTCAGAAAAGGTTTTCGCCTCTTCGATATTGAACAGCTTCATCACGTCGCGGGCGTATATCCGACCCGGTGTATGGCCTTCCGCCCCATGCATGAAAACCTTGATGCCGTTGCTTGCCAACAGAAGGGCAGAGAGAATAAACCAGGGAAGCTGGCGTTTTTTTCCGGCATAGCTCGGCCAGTCCAGATCAACCTTGACCCCTTCGGGCGCCTCAAGGGTCTCGCGAACAGCATCGATAAAACCGGCCGCCTCTTCAGGCACTTCGGTGCGGACCCGCAGAAGGCAGAGAAAAGCTCCCAGTTGGATGGGCTCGACTTCGCCCTGCATGATCATGCGGACCGCGTCTTGAGTTTCTTCGCGGGTTAAAGGGCGCGATAAATGCGGGCCCTTGCCGATGATGCGGACATATTGGGCGAAAGGGTGTTCTTCGGTCATCTTGTCTTCTGTCCTCAAAATGAAAATGCGGCCGGAGGGGATTTTAACCCTCCCTGGCCGCATTTCCAGCATGATTCTAAACTGTTTTGCTATTCCGCTTTATAATGCGGGTCCATGGCCTCGTCGCCCAGGGTTTCCGGGGTAAATTTGAGGAACTTCACACCGACCGTCACCAGCAACAGGGTAATGGCGATGCCGCCAATTCCCAGGCCCACTTCGGGGGCGCTTGGGGCGTAAGAAGCCACCTGACCGTCGAAGAAGCTGGAGCTCACCTCCATGCCGGGGAACAGCACCAAGGGGAAGGCCTGTCCACCGATAATGGTGACGTACATCTGAGCCAATCCACCTAGAATAACCAACAGGCAAGCCAAGCCAAGAGCCTGACGGGAATTTCGGGTGCCCGGATAGAGCAACAGAAAGATCGGGAAAAGTGCACCGATCAGAACCTGGCCGACCCAGAATGCCGTGGTGTAGATGCCGCCTTCGAGCAGAATGAAACGTTCGACTGCATGATGCTCGGTAGCGTAGAGGTTGGTCAGATGCTGAACCACGGCCATGTATAGCGCGCCAGCAATGAAAACCACCAAGAGGCCGCGCAGCTTGTCGATGACAAAGTCGCCGAGGTTGCGGCCGGTCCAGTTGTAAAGCGCCATCAGAACCAGCAGATAAAAGGCTAAGCCGTAAGCAAAGCTCATGACGATAAACATGGGCGCCATAATAGCCGCGTCGTATGCCTGACGGGCCACCAGGAAACCGAAGATCGAGCCGGTGCCGGTGGTCAGGGCCAAGCGCCAGAGGAAGGCGAAAATGCCGACCTTGCTGGAATGCTTGTTCATCTTCCGTTCAAGCAGGAACCAGAGATAAACCCCGACAATGGCGAAGAAGCCGGTATAGAGATAGATATTCCAGGCGAAGATGGATTTGAAATTGTAGTGCGTCATGGCGACGATCAGCCGGTCCGGACGACCGAGGTCGAGCACTAGAACGGCTAGGCCGCCCGCCAGTAAAGCCAAGGCCAATAAAGCCGATAATGGGCTTAGAGGCTTATACATGGGCTTGCCGAACACCGAGGCGATGGAAGCCACGTTGAGAGCGCCTGAGGCGGCGACGATAAGGAAAACGGCAAAGACGTGCGGTGTGCCCCAAACAACTTGGTTGGACATGCCGGTTACCCAGTGGCCGTTGTGTTCCATGTAATAGACCGAGCCGAGGGCAATCAGGATCAGCAAGCCGAACAGGCCGATGAGACCCCACCAGCCGTTGCTTTTTCCGTCGATTTCAAGCATCCGCATGGGTTTCATACCTTAAATCCCCTGATACATGACGCCGGGATCGAGGCCCAGGTCGGCTCTAATTCGAGACGCGCCGTATTTCGCCACAGCTTGGGAAATACCGCTGTTCGGGTCGTTCAGGTCGCCAAACGTCATTGCACCGGTTTCGCAGCTCTCCACACAGGCGGGAAGACGCCCCTCATCGATCCGATGGACGCAGAGGGTGCAGGCTTCCACTGTGCCTTTGCCGCGCGGCATATGAGGCTTTTGTCCTTTAACGTCTTCGTGAACGAAGCTACGCGCTTTATAGGGGCAAGCCATCATGCAATAGCGACAGCCAATGCAGATGTGGCGATCAACCAAAACCACCCCGTCGGCCCGCTTGAACGATGCGCCCGTTGGGCAAACATCGGCGCAGGGCGGGTTGGCGCAGTGCTGGCACATGACCGGTAGAGATTTTTCGTTGCCGCTGCTGGGGTCTTTGACCGAGACCTTACGGATCCATTGGGGGTCCGTTGTCGGGCGGCCATTGCTTTTCAAGCCGTTCTCGGCAGCGCAGGCGCCGATACAGGTGTCGCAATCGCTTTGGCACTTGTTGATGTCGATCAGCATGCCCCAGCGAACGTCAGAACTGGCTCCTTCGGCGCGAGCCGGTGAAATCAGCGTTACGCCCGGAGCGAGAGCCAACCCAGACATGGCGGCCAAGCCACCTAAGAAATGGCGACGTGCTTTGTTTTGGAGGTTTTCGTCACTCATTGCGAAGCCTCCCCGCCCAGATGCCCTTTCATCATGGAGAGCAGCTTCTGGGCTTCCTCTTCTTCCATCGTCGAAAATTTCATCGGTTCATTGCCTTGGGCGACTGGCGAATGGCAGGACACGCAATCGATCTTCACCGCCGCATAGTGATGACACTGGGCGCAGAACGGATAGAGCGTACGAATTTTACCCTCGGCGATTTTTGGATGGGTCGCTGCATGGCACTCAACGCAGCCTTTCCAGGAGTACTTCTTGCCCCGGACGCCTTCGTGCATGGTTTCGTCCCGCTGGTGTTTAAGCAGGTCCATGTGGTTGCGACGCATGAAATCCTTAGGTTCGACGCACTTCTCGCCCAAGGGTTTCGCTAGGGTTGGAACGGGCACGCCGTCGGCGGCGGCGGGCAAAGAGCCCAGAGCCGTCATCAAAAATCCCGTGAGGATCAGGATAAACCCGAAGCGCGCCATGATTCCTTACTCCCCGAGACCCATTTGAATGTAGCCGGTGGGACAGACGTCGCGGCAGATGTGGCAGCCGACGCATTTGGTGTAGTCGGTGTCCACGTAACGACCCCAGGAACGCTCGTCTTTCTTGACACGGTAGACCGCATCCTGCGGGCAGAAAATGACGCAGCTATCGCACTCGAAGCACATGCCGCAGCTCATGCAGCGCTTGCCCTCGTCGATGGCCTGCTCTTCTGTGAAGCCCTGGAGACGCTCGTCGAAGTTGCCGATCACCTTGTCGGCGTCGATCTTGCCTTCCACGCGGGCGTTGCGGGCGTGATGCTTGAAATGACCCTTAAACAGTTCGTCGTGTGGAACGATTTCGTTGGGTCCGCGGTCCTCGTAGTTGTGGACGGCGAATTTGGACGAATCGGTACCCCAGCTTTGTTCGTGATCATAGGATTCCGGCTGCTTGCCCGCTTCTCGCAGCTCATTGAGCAGCCTGAAGTGATGAACGTCGACCTTAGGCCGCCGAGGCAAATCGGGATTTTCCATGTATTGTTCAATAACCACGGAAGCGATGCGACCGTGACCGATAGCGGTGGTCAGCAGGTGCGGACGAAGTACGTCGCCGCCAGCGAAGTGCTTGTCCAGATCGGCAACCTTGAAGTGCTTGTCGGCCTTAATGAAGCCGTTGCCACCATCGAGTTTTTCCAATCCGCTGAAATCGACCGACTGACCGATAGCTGCGACGATCAGTTCGGCTTCGAGGAAGTATTCGGTGCCTTCGACGGGTTCCGGTTTCATGCCGTTCATGGTGCATTGGCACATCTCAAGGCCAATGGCGCGGCCACTATCGTCGAGACGGACCTTGGTTGGCATGACGCCACCCTGGATGGTCACACCTTCATGCAGCGCGTCTTCCACTTCACGGTCGGAAGCGAACATCTGGCCCATGGGGAACAATGAAGTAAGGGTCACATCGCACCCCTGGCGATTGACGGCGGAGGCCACGTCATGGGCCACTTTGCCGAGGACAACGTCCTCAACATGGTGATCCTTGGCGTGTGAATGGGTGATATGCCCCAGACGTCGCGCCACTGTCGCCACGTCAACTGAGGTGTCGCCGCCGCCGATCACGATAACCTTGCCGGTTACGTGCTGCAGGCGACCCTGGTTGAAGGCGTCGAGAAAATCGACGCCGGTGATCATATTAGGCGCTTCGGCGCCGGGAATAGGCAGGGGCTTGCCGCTTTTGGCGCCCAGAGCCCAGAAAATAGCGTCGTAGGTGCTTTCCATGTCGTCCATGGAAACATCTTTGCCGACACGGGCATTGAGTTTGACTTCGATGCCCATATCGACAATACGCTTGATTTCAGCGTCCAGCACGTCGCGCGGGGTCCGGAAACCGGGGATGCCGTAGCGCATCATCCCGCCCAACTGCTCGTGATCGTCGAAAATCGTAACCGAATGACCGGCCCGGCGCAGATGGTAGGCTGCGGAAAGACCGCCCGGCCCGCCACCGATGACGGCTACCTTTTTGCCGGTTTCTTTTTCCGGCTTCGGGAAGCTGAGACCGTTTTCGATGGCCCAGTCGCCCACATAATGCTCAACCGCGTTGATGCCGACGTGGTCGTCCACTTCGTTACGGTTACAGCCGTCTTCACATGGTGCGGGGCAAACCCGGCCCATGACTGCAGGGAAGGGATTGGCCTCGGTCATCCGGCGGAAAGCCAGTTCCTGCCAAGGCGTGTCGCCTTCGGGTTTTACCTGGCCGCGGGCAATTGCCAGCCAGCCGCGAATGTCATGGCCCGATGGGCAGCCCCCTTGGCAAGGTGGGGTCCGGTGCACGTAGGTCGGGCACTTATAGGAGGTGTCGCCGACAATGATTTTGTCCTGGAGATCGTCCCAGTCTTTATCTCCATCTTCAAAACGGCGAAAGGTCAGGGCTGTTTCCGTCATCGTTTCTATCCCGTCTCTATTATTCCTTCGTGCCCAACTGGATCGCGTCGCTAACCAGTTGGTGCAGGCTGATGATCATGTCCATGCCGAAGCCGTACTGCGGCAGGGTTTTCGAAAATTGACTTTTGCAAATGGCGCAGATGGCGACCATGTTGGTGACGCCGTGGTTATCGACCACGTCTTTCAGCGCCTCCATGCGGGGTAGGGCCCCTTTGGTGCGAAGTTCCATCAAATCGTCGGTCAGAAGACCGCCGCCACCGCCACAGCAGAAAGTTTTCTCGTGGGTGGTGTCGGGGTGCATTTCGACGAAATTGTTGGCCGTCGCACGGATAATTTTACGCGGCAGTTCAAACTGTCCGCCCGGCATGTCGCCCATGCGTGAAGCCCGCGCAACGTTGCAGGAATCGTGCATGGTAATCGTCATGTGGTCGTTGGCTTCCTTATCGAGCTTGATCGCATCGCGGTCGATCATATCGCTGGTGAACTCGCAGATGTGCTGAGGCACCGGATATTTCGGGTCGAGGAAGTCCCAAGGACCGGCCAGGGTGTTCAAGAAGCTGTAGGCAACCCGCCAGGCATGGCCGCATTCGCCGAAGACGATCCGTTTGACGCCCAAATCGAGGGCGGCCTTGCGGATGCGGTTGGCGACCAAATGCATCTGGTCGTAGGAGCCGATGAACATGGCGAAGTTAGCCGCTTCGGAGGCGTAGGAGCTGGTCGTCCAACTGATGCCGGCCTGGTGGAATACCTTGCCGTAGCCGATCAGGCCGTCGATATGCGGTTCGGCGAAGAAGTCGGCGCTGGGCGTAACCAGCAGAACATCTGCGCCGTGCACGTCGACCGGATACTTGACCGCGAATCCGGTGTCTTCTTCGACTTCTTCCTCCAGATCCAGAAGGGTATCTTTCAGCGCTGCCTCAGGCAGGCCGAGGTTGTTGCCGATCTTGTGGACTTTGCCAAGAATTTCGTTGCAGTACTTCTGACCGACGCCGATGTGATCCATGATCTCGCGGGCGGCCATGGAAATTTCGGCGGTGTCGATGCCGTAGGGGCAGAAAACCGAACAGCGGCGGCACTGTGAGCACTGGTGGAAGTAGCTGTACCACTCGTCCAGCATGGCCTTGTCCATTTCTTTGGCGCCGACCAAACCGGGGGCGAGCTTGCCGCCGAGGGTGAAATGTTTGCGGTAGAGGCTGCGCAGCAAATCCTGGCGCGCCACGGGCATGTTTTTGGGATCCTGAGTGCCGATGTAGTAGTGGCACTTGTCGGTGCAGGCGCCGCATTTTACGCAGGCGTCCAGATAAACCTGGAGGGAGCGATATTTCTTTAGCAGCTCACCCAGCTTATCGACGGCCTTGCGTTCCCAATCGTCTACCAGTTCACCGGGAAAACCCAGGTCTTCCTGATGATTGGGCTTGGCGATGAAGGGGCTCGAATGAGCCATGCTGTCTTCTTTGATCGCCGGTGTTTCGGCGAATTCCCGGAACGGCGGGATATCGTATTCTGTCTTGGCCATCGGTCCTTATCCCTCCGCCTGGCCCATTTGGGCGTCTCTGCGGGCGTCCATCGGCTCAGCCCAGGGGGCGACGTGGCGCTGTTCGCGGGGTGTGTCGGTTTGGTTGCGGGTTGGGCTAAAGAAGATGCCCGGCGCATGAAGCAGTTTGCTGAACGGGAAAAGCACCATCAGCAGCATGACCAGTCCCAGGTGGACCAGTAGCGGCGTATCGGTCGGCAGAGGCTGCCAGTCGAAGTACATCAAGCCCAGCATGAAGGCCTTAACGGCCACGATGTCGGTATGAGCGACGAATTTCATCATCAGGCCGCTTACCCCGATCATTACCAGGATCAGCAGCATCAGGTGGTCGGAAAGGCCCGTGATATAGCGCACACGATCAACCAGGAAACGTCGCGCCCAGAGGCCCAGGAGGCCAACCACCATAACCATGCCCGCATAAATGCCGAACGGCTGAACCAGCACCACCCAGTCCCATACGGGCTCAGTGAAATAACGCAGGTGCCGCAGCAGGGCGAGAGCCATGCCCGCATGGAACATAGCGCTGAAAATCCAAATCCATTTGTTGGATTTGAACAGGCTTTCGAAGAGCAAGACCTCACGCGCCAACCTGTAGGCTACGCCGCTTTTGGTGAGCGGAGCAGGGGTCAGGGGGATTTTCAAAGGCGCAGGCGTCTTGGAATATTGGGCGATCTTGGCGATCAACCCGAGGACCAAAATGGCCGTCGCTAGATAGAATCCGAGCGCATATAGGGTCGTAAGGAGCGACATTTTCGTTCCAATTCCTCGAAAGAAGGGCCCATAGGGCAGGGGAGACGCGCTCCCCCGCTCATGGGAATGTGCAGCTTAGACGCAACCGGTCGGCTTGGGCAGGCCGGCAATCTTACAGGCTTGCTTGGCCGGACCGTAGGGGAACAGCTCGTAGAGGTACTTGTTGCTGCCCTTGTCGGCGCCCAGCTTCTTCTTCACGGCCTTGACCAGCACGCGGATGGCCGGAGCAATCTGGTATTCTTCGTAGTATTCACGCAGGAAGTTGACCACTTCCCAGTGTTCATCGGTCATCTCGACTTCTTCGGACTCGGCCAGAGCCAGCGCCACGTCTTCAGACCACTGGCTGAGGTCGGTCAGGTAGCCTTCTTCATCGGTTTCGATGGTGTTGCCATTCACTTCAAAAGCCATTTCTCGTTCTCCACTTTCCCAAAGGTTCGTCAGGTTCCGCTTCCAGTGACGGAAGCAACTAAATTTACATCCAGGAGTTCGTTGGACCCTTTTCAATGGTCAAGTCGACGAATCCGCCGTAGTCAACCACCTTGACGCCATCGGACAGCCGGTCTTCGGCAATGCCGCGGGCGGCCAGGTCTTCCTTAAGGACGTAAAACTCCAAGTCTCCGGCTTTGCCGGTTACCATGTCGGATTTCACCGTACCGGCCTGGGCGGCGTAGACGCCGTCCTCGATCAGTAGAACCGAGGAGCCTTTTTCGGCGTGACCGAGGCAGGCTTCCAGGGCGTTCCGCTCGAACGGAGATTTATTGACGATATGCAGCATCTCTTTAGTTTCCTCCGCTCTTATCCGCTGATCACGCAGTCCTGGTCGTCGAGAATTTTGGAAATCTCGGCGGCGGTCAGAACTTCAACGTCGGTGATCAGGTCGTCTTCGGTGAGGCCACGGGCTTCCATGGACTCCTTATCCACGTAGAGCTTCTCGATATCGTAGCCTTCGAGGGCGCGATAGGTCTTAGAGAAGTTCTTCATGCCGATGCCGACGGTATCGACATCTTTCTTAAGCTGGTAGACGCCGTCGTCCATGAAAACAACGCTGACGTCCTGGTCGAAAGCCGCCGAAATTAGCACGGTTTCCAGCACTTCAAGCGCGTAGATGGTGCCATAAGGGGCCTTGCGGTTCACAAAGGCGAATTTCTTGATTACGCCTTCGGTATCGAAAAGATCTTCTTCCATTTTCTTCTCCTTACGAAAGCGTTAGTCGCCAAAAGTAATCAGGCGGTCGGCCGCGATACCGGCTTCGATCAACTGACCGAGACCGGAAATCCGGAAGCCATCGGCGAGAACTTCGTCCTTGATGCCGCGACGCAGACCGGCTGCAACGCAAACCACGAGGTCGATGTTGTTCTCTTTAGCCAAAGCACCGAACAGTTCCATGAGGTTGCGGTCGTCCCGCTGCGGCTCACAGAGCTTGTTGGCGTTATTGACGCCGTCGTAATAGAAGAAAATACGAAGGACATCGTGACCCTTGGCGACGGCCGCCTTGGCGAATTGGTACGCCGTGTCCGCCGCCTGGTGGGTATAAGGCCCCTCGTTAACCAGTAGTGAAAACTTCATTGGTTTGGACGTCCTCTAACGTATTGTTTTATATCGTTTCTTAGACTTCTTAGAACCGCACCTGAGCCGAGGTGTTGAGGCTCGAGCGGGCGTTCTTCCAGTCGTCGATATGGAACTTGGTGAACGGCAAGCCAGTCAGTTCGAAGAACCGGGGCCAGCCGATGCGGTCGATCCATTCGCCCATGCGTTCCCAGGCCCGTGCATCTTCTTTGTAAGCCCGAAGAATTTTCTTCACCGTTTCGGCGACTTCCGGCCAACGCGGAGCGTTGTTGGGAAGGCCTGCAGCAACCAATTTATGGAAGCTCGGCTTGGAACGGGTCGAGGAGTGCTTACCGCCGACCCAAATGGCGATTTTGGAGTGTTCCGGATCGTTAATCTGCATCGGCGGACATGGCGGATAACAAGCGCCGCAGCAGATGCATTTCTTTTCGTCCACTTCCAGGCTGGGCTTGCCGTTGACCAGTGCCGGACGAATTGCCGCAGCAGGACAACGGGCGACTACCGACGGACGCTCACACACGTTAGACACCAGATCGTGAGCGATTTTCGGCGGTTTGGTGTGCTGGACGTTGATGGCGATATCGCCTTGGCCACCGCAATTGATTTGGCAGCAGGACGTGGTGATTTTAACCCGGTTGGGCATTTCCTCGGCTTTGAACTCGTCATAGAGCTCATCCATCAGTGACTTCACAACGCCCGAGGCATCGGTGCCCGGAATGTCGCAGTGCAGCCAGCCCTGGGTGTGAGAAATCATTGAAACCGAGTTGCCGGTGCCGCCGACGGGGAAGCCTTCGGCCTCCAGACGTTCGATCAGCGGAGCAACCTTATCTTCGCTCGACACCATAAATTCGATGTTGGAGCGTGCCGTGAAACGGACATGTCCTTCGGCCAGTTCGTCGCCGATGTCGCAAAGCGTGCGGACGGTGTAAACGTCCATCTGCCGCTGGGTGCCCGCCTTGACGGTCCAGACTTCCGCTCCGCTTTTGGAGACATGGTGCAGAACACCGGCGCGGGGGCGGTCATGCCAAGACCAATTACCATAGTTCTCTTTGAGAACCGGGTGCATGTAGGGCATGGGGTCCGGCACGCCGTGTTCGATGGTTACGTGTTCTTCAGACATTCTTTCCTCCAGACGTCTTATCTTACGCGTCCACCGGGCCTATTCGGCCGCCGGGGCTTGCTTTTGGTTCCACTTTTCCACTTCCTCATCCCAACCGTCCATGCGGACGAAGGAGTTGGTGCGCGGATGCGAGATCATGTTGGGCGAAACATCGATATCGAGCGCTTCCAAGAAGGCGGGAAGCCCGATTCTGTCGATACATTCACCCAGCCGCTCGTGCTCGAGAGCGTTTTCAGCGAAGAAGTCGAGGACCTCAGCGGCGAAATCGCGGAGTTTCTCGTAGTCTTCCTCGGTGTTCATTGGCATGAACGGAACGATGTTGATGCCCATCATGTCGCCGACCTTCAGGGTCCGCTTGCCGCCGCACAGGACGGTCACGCCGCGCTCGTCGCCTGGCGACAGAGCTTTGGTCATGACGTTGATGCAGTGCATGCAGCGTACGCAGCTTTGGTTGTCGACATCCAGAGTGTCATCGTCGTTAAGGCTCAGAGCCCGGGTCGGACACATGTTAATCACCTGATCGATGACTTCCTTGCGGCCACGGCGCTGAACCTCTTCTTTAAATGCCTGTTGGTCGACTTTCATGTCGTCTTTCCAGGTGCCGAGGACGGCGAAGTCCGAGCGGTGGGTGGCGTTGACGCAGTCATTGGCGCACCCAGAGAACTTGAACTTCATTTTATAAGGAAGGGCCGGACGGTGAATGTCGTCGATCAGTTCGTTGACAACCATCTGATAGGCCTTGGATTCGTCGAAGCAGGACTGCTCGCAACGGGCGGCGCCAACACAGCTCATGCCGGTTCGGACGCCTGCGCCCGCACCGCCAAGGTCGAAACCGAGCTTGTTGAATTCGTCAAACGCCGGTTGAACGTTTTCGGTGGTGCAGCCCTGGAACATGATGTCACCCGACTGCCCATGGAAAGCGATCAGGCCGGAGCCGTACTCTTCCCAAATGTCGCACATCTTGCGCAGCAGGTCGGTGCTGTAGTGCATACCGGCCGGGGGCATGATCCGGATGGTGTGGAATTCTTTCGATTCCTGATATTCCGAAGCGACCTCGGAGAACCGGGCGATAATACCCGCCCCGTAGCCTTTGACGCCGACCGTGCCGCCTTTCCAGTACCCTTTACGGGTTTCGTAAGAATGTTCGAGCTGTCCAAGCAGGCTTTTCATCATGCCCGCATATTGCTTGTCATCGGTTTCTGCGAGCCGCTTCAGGCCGGTCACGAAGCTCGGCCAAGGGCCGCCCTCCAGTTGGTCTAAAAGCGGTGTATCCGGCATCTTCTTGGCCATGGATCCTCCTCCATGAAACAGTCTTAAACCCTAGCCCGGAGCAGCCCCCTGTCTCATGGACCGATCCGGCATGAACTCAAGTGTTGGGGAAATCCAGGGAAAAGGCGTGGCGCTCCTGACTATGAGGTGTCACCCCGTTCGACGTCCGGCGCATAGCCTGAGACGACGTTTTTCCCGTTGGATCGTCGGTTGAAAAGCGCGCCGGTTGGAGCCCGCATCGCCTCCCGTTGAACCGTCTCCCCATCCAGTGTTCCTATGCTTTTTTTCAGCTTTTTTACGAACACATGGTTTCGTGTATTACCTTTTTCGTATATCAATTTATCCTAATATGTGGTCGGAAATCCACCGCTTTCTTTCGGTGATGGGACATTTTGTGTAACATGTTGAAAATAAATGGAAAAGTAGGTGGTGTCGTCTATCTATACTACAGTCGATTAAGTTGGGAGGTGGAGAAATGGAACGAAATCAGTCAGGACTCGGGGGGCTTTTTGGCCCGTTTGCGATAGATCAAACGGGCCTGTATGAGCGCTGGCGCGATTGGAAACTTGCTCAGGCTCCCCAATCGCTTGGGGAACTAGTTGTTGAGGTTGAGGACCCGGCAGATTTGAGCGATGTGGAGCGGGACGCGTTGCTTGCGTGTCTGCGGCGGGCGAATATGGCGCTTTACGCTGCAAAAACCGTTAAGGTGGAGAAAGAAACGATCCGCCAGGTTGGCAAACGGTTTGGACTCGAGCGGCTCGATTCGAATCTAATGGCCGATGATGACGGAATCACGCCTCTACACGTTGCCGCGGGCGCAGCAATGGAACGGCCACGCTATATTCCTTATACCAATCGCGCCATCAATTGGCATACGGATGGCTACTACAACACCTTGGATCGACAGATTTACGGTCTGTTGCTCCATTGCGGCTGCGATGCGGCGGAAGGTGGGGTCAACCAGTTGCTGGATCATGAGATCGCCTATATCCACCTCCGGGAGACCAATCCGGCGTTTATCGCCGCGATGAACCATCCCGAGGCCATGACAATTCCTGAAAACGTTGTCGAGGGTGAGGAACTGCGGCCCGACCGGGCCGGACCGGTTTTCATGTGTCATCCCGAGCTTGGCACCCTCCACATGCGCTATACCCGTCGTGCGCGGAATGTGATCTGGCGGGATGATCCTGTTTTGAAAGAGGCTGTCGCTTGTCTTGAGGCATTTATGGACAGTGATACCCCCCATGTCTTTAAACATAAAATGACGCCGGGGCAGGGGCTGGTCAGCAATAATGTGCTGCATGATCGTTCTGGTTTTCATGATGATGCTGAAAACGGCAAGGTGCGCATGATATATAGAGCACGGTATTTCGACCGTGCGGCCGGAACCTCTCTGTCCGACGCCCTAGAGAAGAGAGATATCGACTTAATCTGAATTGCTTTGCGATTCAAATTAATGGGTCCTGACCCTAAGTTGATCGTGCTTTAGAAAGGATAGATCGTGTCAGAAATTCAATCGATGACCTTGCGGGACGCCATCGCCGCCCCTTGGGGCAAGCAGGTAGAGCTTCTGGATATCGTTTATGAAGGTGGCTTACCGATGATCCGCATACGGATCAAGGAAGGCAAACGCTTCACCATGCTCGATCTCGATCAAGCGACTGCTGAACGGCTTGTCGAAGGAATGAGTAACTGGATTAATGGGTCCTGACCCTAGAGGGGTCCACGCTTCAGGCCGAATCATGAAGCGATTCACCTTAAAACGATCCGGCCCTAACTAAAGCCCCGCCAGGCAAGTTCGTCCAGGGCCTCGGCTACATAGCGTTCGAGCATTGGAGTCATGGCGATGCCATCGGCCGGATTGCCTTCCCGGCAGGCTTCGACGATTGCCCGGGCGCATGAGGCGACACGGGCGACTCCCATATTGCCGGAAGCGCCTTGCAGGCTATGGCTTTCCCGCTCAAGAGCCTTCGAGTCACTCTTCTCTGCGACTTCGATAATGGTTCTTATCCGAACGCGGGTGTCTTTGATATAAGCAGCCATCAGATCGGCGAGAATTTCTGGGCCCAGGGCGGCGTTCAATTCCTCAATCGAGCTTTCGTCCAAAACGGGATGCGGTGAAGCTTTGGTTGTCTTGTTTCTGGGGGGCGCATGTTCTTCGTCGGCTGTATCGCGCGGTTTGGCTTTGCCCCATTTTTTGATCAATTCATGCAAGACGTCCCGGTCAATGGGCTTGGGTAGAATATCGTTCATTCCGGCGGCAAGGCATTCGCCAATGTCGTTCGTTGTTGCGTGGGCTGTCATTGCGATGACAGGAACATCGCGGCCGCCGCCTTCCATGCTGCGAATGACGCTGGTCGCCGTAATTCCGTCGATCAATGGCATTTCCGCATCCATCAGGATCATGCCGTAGGATTTCGATGTGACGGCTTCAATAGCTTCTTTGCCGTTGGCGACAATGTCGCTTTCAATGCCGAAAGTGGTGAGAAACCCTTGTGCGACTCGTTGGTTAATTTCGTTGTCTTCAACCACAAGCACCCGGAAATTATAGACTTCTTCCGTTTCAAAAAGTGAAATGTCGTTGTCGTCCGGCCCCATATGAGACGTTGGGGTTTGTAGGTTTAGCGCGTCCGTTACCTTGCGGAACAGTTCCGGTTCACAAAGCGGTCGGGCAAACGGAACAAGAGCCGTGTCATTAATCTGTTCGGCAGTGATGCCGTTGCCTAATGCAATCAAGAATTTCGCATCGACTTGGTTGGAAAGCTTGTTCCAGAATTCGATGTTACTTCCCCTTCCGTCCTTTGTTGGGAGAATGAGGGCAAGGTCGTATGGCGTTTCACTTTCTTCCATTTCCGCCAGAGCCTCTGCGGCCTCTTCTGGAGTATTGGAAAGTGTAATTCCAGCCCCCCAGGAGCCAAGCTGTCTGGCCAGCATTTCTTTTTCGAAATCGGTTCCAGCGATAACCAGCGCCCTCGCATCTTTGAAAAGAGGGGGCGTATTGGGGCCCTGATCGTTGGGGGGGAGCATCAAGGGAACGGTAAAGCTGATGGCGCTTCCTTCCCCTGGACTGCTTTCGACATTGATGTCTCCCCCCATTAAATCGACGATCCGTTTGCAGATGGATAGCCCGAGGCCCGAACCGCCATAGTGGCGGACGCTTTCAGAATCGATGGGAGCGAATAGATCGAATAGAGCCTCTCCATCCTCACTGGAAATGCCGATACCCGTATCGGAAACGGTGAACCGCAGTATTGTGGAGTTGTCGGCATGGAGAATTTTTTCGATGTGCAGGTAAACCGATCCTTCCCGCGTAAAGTTGATGGCGTTGGTCAGAAGGTGATCGATAGTTTGTTGGAGCCGACCGGAATCGCCGATCAGTGAAACGGGAACCTCGCCGTCGACGATGGCCGCCATCTCAAGATTTTTCCGCGCGGCCGATTTTTCGTGACGCTCCAGAGAGGCCTCAATAAGGCGCGAGAGAGAGAAGGGAGCCGGTGTGAGCTGTATGTCGCCGCTTTCCAGCTTGGAGATATCCAAAAGGTCGTCGATGACGTCGATTAGGGTTGCAGCCGAATCCCTTATCGTTTCGGCGAAAGAGAGCTGATTTTTGTTGAGATCGGTATCGAGCAACAAAGCAGTCATGCCGATGACGCCGTTAAGCGGCGTTCTGATTTCATGGCTGATGCGGGCGAGAAACTCCGCTTTCAACCTGGAATCTTCCGAGATTCCCGGCTTCTTTTTCCTGTCCAACGGTTGCCTACCCTTCTTCGCCGCGCCGTTTGCCGCAGCATGGCTGGGCTGGATGTGAGGCCAGCATCCGGCCAGTTTGTGCGAAATGCCAATTGGAACAGCATAGCCGGTTGGCAGGGGGGATGCCAGAGGCCGCGCATCGAAGATTTCTTGACCAACCTCATTTAGCGGTTACAAAGGCGGGGATAGGGTCCGCCTCCAATTAAAGCGCGACCGACCGGAAACTTTTCGAAAAGCCGTTTTTACCATGTCCAGACTATCCGCTCAGCCTGATGTGCCCCGATCCGATGTGATCATTGCCAGGTGGTTGTTCATCATGTGCGCCATGGTGTTTGCTATGGTGGTTTTGGGTGGCGTGACGCGACTGACCCATTCGGGTCTTTCCATGGTCAACTGGCATCCTGTTTCCGGGTGGCTTCCTCCGATGGATGAGGCCGCTTGGCTGGCGGAATTCGAAAATTATAAACAATACCCCGAATACCAGGAAATGAATAAAGGCATGGACTTAGCCGGCTTTAAGGGAATTTTCTGGTTTGAATTCACCCACCGACTCTGGGGGCGGATAATTGGGGTCGCATTTTTGCTGCCGTTCCTGTTTTTCCTCGTTAAGGGGTGGGTTCGCAAAGGCATGATGCCAAGGCTGATTCTGATGTTCGTTCTCGGTGGTCTGCAGGGGGTGCTCGGTTGGTTCATGGTAAAGTCGGGCCTGGTCGAAAACCCTGATGTCAGTCAGTATCGTCTTACAGCCCATCTGAGTGCGGCCATGTTGATTTATGGCTATATGTTCTGGGTGGCGCTTGGGCTCTTGTATCCCAAGCGGCATGACTTCGGGATTAGTGGCGCCGACCAATTATGGGGCGGCGCGCTGATTATCGTTTGTTGGGTTGCTCTGACACTGGTTTCCGGTGGGTTTGTGGCCGGACTCGATGCGGGATTTCTTTACAATACTTTTCCTCTAATGGAAGACCGTTTGATACCGCTGGAGGCTTATGAGCTTTCACCAGTTTATCTTAATTTTTTCGAACATCCGGTGACGGTCCAATTTAACCATAGAACGCTTGCCGAGCTGTTGTTTTTCGTCGTTCTGATTTTCTGGTTTCGGACGCGATCTTTTGGGCTTCATGAGCGGACCCGGTTTGCCGCCAATGGTTTGATGACTATGATTTGCATCCAGGTCGGGCTCGGTATTGCGACCCTTCTTCTGGTCGTTCCAGTTTCTGTCGCCGCGACCCATCAGGCGGGGGCTGTGGTCCTCCTAACTTTTGCTCTGTGGAATCTGCACGAATTCAGGCGTCCGGAATAGAAAAAGGAAACGTTCAATGGAAACTATGGTCTATTTCACCATCGCCGGACTGACCGTCTATTTTCTCTCCGATCAGGTTTTGGAGCGAATCGAGCAGGTGAGGGGGCAGCGGTTTAAGAATCGCGGCATCATTTTTTTCGTTATCATGCTTTCCTTGGGCGCGATTTCTTTTGAATTAATCGGCTACTTTATGAACGCCCCACAGGGCTAATCTATTCCAACATATTTTTGTGTGGTTGAAATTCCCTAGGAAAACCCTGGGGTTTGCCATATTTCGGCCATATTCTGCTGGGGCTTTCAATGGCCTCGTAATCGTTGAAATGCTTGAGTTTGCTGCGTTTTACCTTGACGAAAGTTAAGGTGGCAAATCCCTTAAAATGGCTTCTTAATGCGTAATTACGCAGAAGTGCGTGTGTTTTCGCACAGCTCCGGTTTGGTGGGTTGAATTGCCGGATAAGGAGCAGTGGGAAGCAGACAGGCTCTTGAGAGCGGTGTTTTTGCGTAATCTTGCGGGGGGAATATTAGGGTTCCTGCGGCCGCGCCCGGGGGGGCACTACCGCGCAGCCCTGATCTCCTGATACCGCTTGATTAATCATTGCGGCCCGGTGGGCCGTGGTTGAGTTCTTTTTGGGGATTAGTGGGAGGTTCATAATATGGCCGAACCCGAAAATACAGGCGCAGGCGAAGGTCCTGAGCCGTTTATGCAGCAGCTGTTGAACAATCCGTTCCTGCTGTTGTTCCTTGGGGTTTTGTTCCCCTCCGTACTTTACACCATCTGGGGCATCATCGAGGTCGCCTCGATCCCGGTTGGCCAGTAGGGGGGATTAAGCACCATGGCAATCGTACCTATTAAGGGTAATTGGTGGAACGCTCCCGTCGAACGCACGGAAGCGCTCTGGATCGGCATCGCGCTGGTTTGGGCGATCATCATGTTCTTCATGATGCCCTACTGGCACTTGGTCGGTAATCAGAACCTGTCGACGGAAGCCTACAAGGTCACTCCTGAGGCATACGAAGCGAAGGTCGAAGCCTTCGTCGAGAAATACAAGGTCCGCGAAGAAGGCGATACCGGTATTCCGGTCGTCAAGCCGCCTGCGGGTGGCGACGTCTACCTCCTCGGTCGTCAGTTCGAGTGGTACCCGATCGTTGAGCTGGAAAAAGGCCAGAACTATCGCATCCATCTTTCTTCCATGGATGTGCAGCATGGTCTGTCCATTCAGCCGGCCAACATCAACATCCAAGTTCATCCGTATTACGAGATGATCTTCAACGCCACGCCGACTGATGCCGGTGAATATGGCATTATCTGTAACGAATATTGCGATATCGGGCACCATACCATGCTCGGTAAGCTCTACGTGAAGTAAGGGGAGGCTGATAGATGTCTGACTTTCGCACCTGCCCCGAAACCGGCTTTAAAATCAACCTGGATGCTGAAAAGCTGATCAAGTGGAACGCCGTCACCGGCGTCGTTTTCCTGCTTATCGGCGGTTTCTTCGGTCTGCTCGTTGGTCTTACCCGCTGGCCTTCGGTTCACCTGCTTCCGGCCGACCTGTTCTACCTGGCGCTGACCGCCCACGGTGTGGACATTCTGTTGGTCTGGATCATCTTCTTTGAAATGGCCCTTCTCTACTTCTGCTCTTCGGTGCTCTTGCAGTGCCGTGTGGCGACACCGAAAATCGGTTGGTTCGCCTATTGGCTGATGTTGGGCGGCGCCATTCTTGGCAACGTGGTCGTTCTGATGGGTGAATCGAGTGTGATGTTCACCTCGTACGTTCCGCTGAAGGCCGATCCGCTGTTCTACCTGGCTCTGATCCTGTTCGCCGTCGGCGCGCTGATCGTATGTTTCATCTTCTTCGGTACCTTGGTAATCGCGAAGAGGGAGAACACCTACGAAGGCTCGATTCCGCTGGTGACCTTCGGCGCCATGGTCGCGGCGATTATTGCGGTCTACACCATTGCTTCGGGCGCGGTCATCCTGATCCCGACCCTGGCTTGGTCCTTGGGCTTCATCCCTTACGTCGACTCTCTGCTCTATAAAGTTATTTGGTGGGGCATGGGGCACTCCTCGCAGCAGATCAACGTTTCCGCTCAGGTGGCTTGCTGGTACGCCGGCGCTGCAGTTCTGTTCGGCGCACGTCCGATCTCCGAGAAGGTTTGCCGTACGGCGTTCCTGATGTACATCCTGTTCCTGCAGCTGGCTTCCGCTCACCACCTTCTGGTGGAGCCGGGCCTCGGTGCAGAATACAAGATTTTCAACACCTCCTACGCCTTCTACCTTGCGGTCTTCGGTTCCATGGTCCACGGTCTTACCGTTCCGGGCGCTATCGAACTGGCTCAGCGCCGCAAAGGTTATACGAAGGGGCTGTTCGAGTGGCTGCGGAAGTGTCCGTGGGGTCATCCGGCTTTCTCCGGCGTGTTCCTCTCGATCATCATCTTCGGCTTCCTGGGCGGCATTTCCGGTGTTGTGCTCGGTACCGAACAGCTGAACCTGATCATGCATAACACGATCTACGTTCCTGGTCACTTCCACGCGACGGTTGCCGGCGGTACGACGCTTGCCTTCATGGGTATCTCATATTGGTTGGTTCCCACCTTGTGGCAGCGTGAACTCTGGGCGCCTGGTCTTGCCAAGTTCCAGCCGTACCTCTTCGGTCTCGGCATTTCCGGCATCGCCCTGTTCCAGATGGGCGCCGGTACGCTTGGTGTATCCCGTCGTCATTGGGATATGACCTTCTCTGAGTCGATGCTCAGCTACGATTATCCGGCCGCAGCTCACTTGCTGATGGCTTTGAACGGCATCTCCGCCATCATCGCTTCGGTCGCCGGTGCACTCTTCTGCCTGCAGATGGTCTTCACCATCATTGGTAAGAAGAAAGCCGCTCCGGCCGAGCTTCCGGCTGCTCCGCAGGCTGAGGCCATTCAGGGCCACGGTCATGGCGGCGGTCTGGCCGTTCCGGGTACCTTCGTGCTGGCTCTGGTTTTCCTGACGAGCTTCGTTCTCTACTACTTCGTGAACTGGAAGTATCTGTCGGAAATCTGGATCCTCAGCTAGGGGACTAGAGCGCCGGGCGGTTGGCCCTCCCGTCGCCCGGTTACCAAAGCTCGCAAGAGTATTTAAAAACGCCGTCCCTATTTCGGGGCGGCGTTTTTCTTTTGTCGATTTGAACGCTTCAAATTGACCGAAGACATGACAGGCTAGGAAACTTGAGGGTAATATCCGGGCCATGATGAAACGTACCCGATATATTGTCATGGCCCTGGCGCTTTGCATCACGGCCTTTTCCGCTTCTGAACTCGTCGCGGCGCCGCCCGTGCCGCGTGCGGAAATCGAGGCGCTCGCCAAAAAGCGCTCCTGGCCTCCCGAGGCTAAAAAAATGGAGGAGCATGAGGCTATTCAGTTCAGCCAAGGGGTGATCGGTCGGCAAATTCGCGATGCTGAGTTTACCGATCACAACGGCAATAAAGTGCGGTTTTCCGATTTTGCCGGTAAACCTATGATCGTTAGCTTTATCTATACCCAGTGCGCCGATGTCTGCCCAACCATTACGACAAGCCTCAATCATGCCGTTGATGAGGCGCGACGGATATTTGGTGAAGATAAGTTCGAGGTGTTGACTATCGGTTTCGACACTCGCTTCGATACGCCCAGCCGGTTGAAGATTTTTGCCAATCGGGAAGGGGCGGGAACTGGAAATTGGCGTTTCTTAAGTGGCGACCTGATCTCTATTGCGCAGGCGTCGGACGATCTTGGCTTTATGTTCTTCCGGTCGCCCAGGGGATTTGATCATTTATCTCAGGTGACGGTCGTTAATGACAGTCAAGTGGTCTACCGTCAGGTCTATGGTGACAAGTTTGATATTCCCCATGTCATTGAACCCCTGAAGGATGTGATTTTCCACACTGAAAAATCCTATTTTACGCCGGAAGGGTTTTGGAACCGGTTAAGGCTTTTCTGTACGACTTATAACGTGCAGGCCGACAAGTATGAATTCGATTATTCCATATTTGTCAGTATGTTCGCCGGTGCGACTGTGATGATGGTGCCCATTTGGATCGTAATCAGTACGGCTTGGCGGCGGCGGCGGGAGGCCAAGCGGGGTAACATGCAAAACGCCGGTTGACTATGGTCAAGGTGTGGGAAATGACCCGGACCTATAGAAAGTCTAAATTTTGATGTTCCGGGAGCCGGGCGAGCGCCCGTCGTAGTGAGGATAGCAGTTTGTTGACTTCCATTAAGCGCGGAATGCGAATTCCCATCCTGTGGTTGGAGGGGATTTTCGACTTCATCTTCGGTCAGCGGTACAACCCCATCTACCACTTGGGGGCGCTGACTTGGTTCTTCTATTGGATCGTTGCGTTTAGTGGAATCTATATCTACGTTCTGTTCGATACCGGGGTGAATAATGTCCACCCCTCAATTGAGTGGTTGACCAACGATCATTGGTGGCACGCCGGTATCATGCGCTCCATGCATAGATACGCATCGGACGCCATGGTGATTTTCATGGTGGTCCATATGGGGCGTGAGTTCCTGCTCGACCGCTATCATGGGGTTCGCTGGTTTGCTTGGTTCACCGGGGTGCCGCTGATCTGGATGCTGCTCACCTCGGGCATTACCGGCTACTGGTTGGTTTGGGATGAACTGGCCCAATATATGGCCATCGCTTCCTTCGAGTGGCTTGATTGGCTAGGGATTTTCTCCGAGCCGATCGCCAACAACTTCCTGAAGGCTGGCAGCTTGGGAGACCGTTTCTTTACCCTGCTGATCTTCATGCATATTTTCGTTCCTATCGGGCTTCTGTTCCTGATGTGGATTCATCTTCTCAGGCTCAACCATGCGGAAACCACGCCGCCACGCCCGGTAGCGCTTGGGGCGTTCCTGATCATTTTCTTGCTTGCGGTGATCTTCCCCGTTTCCAGTCATCCGCCGGCTGATTTGAGCAGGGTTCCAATGGCCGTCGGGCTCGACTGGTTCTATATGGCCGGATACCCGATTCTTGATATGTTAGGCGCCGGTACTTTGTGGGTTCTCGCTGTGGGCCTCTCCGGGGTGATTGCTGCGTTGCCTTGGATCATCCCACGGAAACCACATGCGGTGGCTGTCGTCGATTTGCCGAATTGTAATGGCTGCGGTCGTTGCTTTGAGGATTGCCCTTTCGGCGCGATCAATATGCAGAAACGGACCGATCCGGAAAGTCGTTACGATCTGGAGGCCGTGGTCAAAGACAGCTTCTGTACCGGTTGTGCTATTTGCACCGGTTCCTGCCCAGCTTCGACTCCTTACCGTAAGACTGAAGAACTGGTGACTGGGATTGATGTTGAGGACATCGCCCTGACGGCCCTGCGTCGCAAAATGCTGAGTGAAGCTGAGCGTTTGACCGGGGAAACCAAAGTGATGGTCTTCGGTTGCGATTTCAGTTGGGATTCTGAAAGCTACGAAAGCGATGAGGTGGGTGTTGTCGGGGCTATTTGCATCGGTCAAATTCCGCCGTCGTTTATCGAGTACGCGCTTAACCGTTGCGGTATCGACGGGGTCTTCCTTCGAGGTTGCCGTAAAGGGGATTGTTTCCACCGCCTTGGGGTCGTTTGGACCGAGGAGCGTCTTACCGGCTACCGCGACCCCTATTTGCGGCCGCGTATTGCGCGTGAGCAGGTCCGGGTCGCCTGGGCGGCGCCGACGGATAAAAACCGGACGGCTCAGAACCTGGAAGAGTTCAAGCGTAGTTTAAAAGAATTTAAGGCGGCTGAGGCTGCCAGAGAAGCCGAAAGCAAAGTGGAAAAAGCCGCCAAGGCTGAATCCGCTCCGGCGGCTGGCGAATAAGGGGAGGGCGAAATGGACGTCCATAAGATTGAGGCCGATAAGTACTTCCCCAAGGGTATTAAGGATCAAATCCCAAAGTCTGTGATAATTCGCCGGTACCTTGTTCAAGCGGTTTTCGCCGCTCTGACCATGGCGATGATCGGTTATTTGTCGCACCGCCCCGTCTATTACCCCATTGCCGCCAACGAAGCGGTGATCAAGGTGAGCTTTAGCCATCCTGGTGAGCGGAAGGACCAGTGTGGCAAGCTGACCAAGGAGCAGATGAAGGGAATGACCGCCAAAGAGCGGGTTCGCTCCACCCTCTGTTCCCGAGAGCGGTTGCCGGTGACGTTAAAAATCACTCTCGATGGAAAGCCTATTTTCGAGCAAACCAAAGATCCTGGGGGACTTTCCAAGGATGGGAAATCGATTTTCTATCACCGCACCACGGTTCCCGCCGGTCCGCATGAAATTGAAGTTAAGATGCGCGATTCGGCCCGTACCGAAGGTTTCGACTATGCCCGCACGGATAAAGTCGTTCTGGAACCAGGACAAAACCACGTCATCGTTTTTGATGAGGAAAACGGTAGCTTCGAAGTATTTTGACGCTTATATTTCTTGACCTTGGTCAAGCTTTTAGCAAGTCTTTGATCGATCAAGAACGAAACATACTTAGGTAAGGGTATAAGCGTGTCCGCATCGAGTAACGAGGCTGCGGGGTCCGGTGAAAACAAAGGGATTTCACCGGAAATCCTCGAACAAATCCGTCAGGCAGTGCTTTTCCGCGGAATGCCTCGCGAAGAGTTGACCGATCTGTTTTCTTTCGCCCAGGTGGAGTCCCGGGAACGGGATGAGGTCCTTTTTCGTCCGGGCGATCAGGCTGATCGGTTCTATTTTCTGCTTAATGGTCGGATCGACCTGTATGTGGAATCGTCCAAGCACAAAGAAAGCACGATCGATTTGGTGGGAGCCGGGGAAGCCTTTGGCGTCGCTTCGATTTTTGATCGCGGGCATTTTCAGCATGGCGCAAAGGTGATTGAAAACGCCCGCTTTGTCGTGGTTCCGGCGGAGCCCTTCCTGAAACAGCTGGGCAGCAATTTCACTTTGGTTAAGTCCATGATGGCCAGCATGTCGGCCCATCTGAGATTTTTAGTTCGTCAGGTTGGTGAGCTGAAGCTCAAGACCACCGGTCAGCGACTTGGCAGTTTTTTGCTTTCTCTGACTGAAGTTGAAGAAGGCGAGGCGGATGTAACTTTGCCTTATGATAAGAAGCTCCTGGCTAACCGTCTCGGCATGAAGCCCGAAAGTCTCTCTCGTGCGCTTGGTAAGCTGCGTGAAATTGGCGTCACGGGTGAGCACGACATACTTCATATCAGTGACGTTGATCGGTTACGGGAATTTTGCCAGGAGGCCGATGGGTTATAGCCATGGATCAAGTAGCAACTAAACTTATCGGACAGGATGATTTGGAGTTGGTGCGCCAAGCGCCGTCTTTTGCCGAACTTTCTAAAAAGGAAGTGGCGCGGTTGATGACGAATGCGACGGTTCGGCGCCTGCCGCGAAATACCTTGCTGTTTAGTCAGGGAGATAAGGCCGACCGTTTTTTCGTGGTGCTGGAAGGCAAGGTTAAATTGTTTACGGCCATGGAAAACGGCGACCAGGGGGTCGTCGAGGTCATTGAGCCTATGCATACTTTTGCCGAGGCGGCGATGTTTGCCTCTGGTCGTTTCCCGGTAAATGCGGAAATTGTAGAAACCTCTCGCTTGGTGCAGGTCAGCAGTGAACCTTTTTTCCGGGAATTGCAGGAAAACCCAAACCTGACATTTAAGATTTTGGCCACCTTAACGCGACGTCATCGCCGATTGTTGCGCCAGATTTCAGAGCTGAAACTGAAATCTCCGGGACAACGACTAGGGAGCTTTCTTTTATCTCTTACCGATGCGGAAAAAGGTAGCGCACACGTTAAGCTTCCTTTTGATAAAACCCTGATTGCAAGCCGTGTGGGTATGAAGCCGGAAAGTCTTTCAAGAGCCATGGCGCGCCTACGTGAGATCGGTGTAATCTGTCAGCGCCGCGATGTGGATATCGAGGATATCGGCACCCTTAGGGTGTTCTGTGGGGAAGAGTAGCTATAAAAAAAGGCCGCTTTGCCAGCGACCTTTTTTGAGTTATTCGACAATCAGTGTGCCGACCATCCCTTCTTGATTCCAGTGTGGACCGCAGAGGTAGGGGAACTTTCCGGACTCGTCGGCGACATAAATCCAGGATTCATCGGGGAAGAAACGCGGGGACTCCTTATCCCCTTTTTCCTTCAGCCAGACGCTGTGACTGGTCCGTTTGTCGACGTTGATCCAGCGGACGGTTGTTCCCTTTTTGACCGTGAGGGTCATGGGACAGAAATTATACTTGTACTGAAGGACGACGGCCTCACCGGGCTGCGCCTTATAATCGGCTTCCAGTTCAAGAGTTTTGTATCGATCCCAAGCTTCAGCGCAGATTTTTTCGCGTTCACCCTGGGCATAGGATGGAGATGTCAGGAAGGCGATGGCTCCGGCTATTGTCAGTGCCGCTGCCGTCAATTTACCGATCATAGTCACTCTCCTGTCGTTTGTCGCAGATTCGTAAATAGGTGTTTGTAGGTGAGTGGTTGGTTCATGCGTATTCTAAAAAGTATTGGGTATTAAGGGCTGAAGTTCAACCGGCAAACGAAAAG
>CBDUMN010000011.1:0-54345 GCA_965368335.1 uncultured Rhodospirillales bacterium | reverse complement strand
TCAGCGCCACTCACCGCCATTGACCATCCCAAAGAAGCTCTGAAGCGTTTCAGTGATGCCCTGCCCATCATCCCTTTTCCGCTGGCCGCCCCCGTCGAGCCGGGAGTACCTAATTCGAGAAACGCACCGGCGGTCTTAAAGTCCATTGAACTTGCCGTGAAATTCGCCAAGACCGGACAAGCCGCCGCCGTGGTGACCAATCCGATACACAAGCAAGTGTTGAACGAGGCCGGTTTCCCCTACCCCGGACACACCGAATACTTGGCGGCCCTCGCCGAAATCGAAACGCCCCCTGTGATGATGCTGGCTTGCGATGAACTACGGGTGGTGCCGGTCACCATCCATGTGAGCCTGGCCGAGGCCATAAAAACCCTGACCAGCGAAGACATCATCGAACGAGCCATCATTACGGCGGAAGCTTTACGGCAAGACTTCGGCATCCCCCATCCACGTCTTGCCGTCGCAGGCCTTAATCCTCATGCCGGAGAAGGCGGCCAGATGGGCCGCGAAGACCAGGAAATCGTCGCTCCGGCAATTGACGCCTTAAAAGAAAAGGGGATCGACGCTTTTGGCCCCCTGCCCGCCGACACCATGTTTCACGCCGAAGCCCGCGCCACCTATGATGCCGCCATCTGCATGTATCATGATCAGGGCCTGATCCCTATTAAGACGCTGGCTTTCGATAAGGGAGTCAATGTCACCCTTGGCCTCCCCTTCATTCGCACATCGCCCGACCACGGCACTGCGTTTAATCTGGCGGGAACAGGGGCTGCAAAAGAATCAAGTCTGGTCGCGGCCATCAGGATGGCGGCGGAAATGGCGGCCAGTCGATGAGCGATCCCCTCCCTCCCTTGCGCGAGGTCATCGCCAAACACGATCTTGGCGCTAAGAAGTCCCTCGGCCAGCACTTCCTGCTTGATCTCAACCTCACTGGACGCATCGCCAGAACCGCCGGCGATCTCAGCAACTGCACCGTGATCGAAATTGGTCCCGGCCCTGGCGGGCTGACCCGGGCGATCCTTGAGGCCGGAGCAAAACGCCTGATCGTCGTTGAGCGTGACGCCCGCTGCCTGGACGTCATGGCCGAGATTGCCGAAGCCTATCCCGGTCGACTGGAAGTCATCGAAGGCGACGCCATGGAAGTACCGGCTCACCAATTGGGCGAGGGGCCGCGAAAGATCATCGCCAACCTGCCCTACAATATTTCAGCCCCTCTGACTCTCGGGTGGATCGAACATATCGATGCCTTCGAAAGCATGACCTTGATGTACCAAAAAGAAGTGGCGGACCGGCTTTGCGCGGCCCCCGGCGATAAGGCCTACGGACGGCTCTCCATCCTGCCGCAATGGCTCTGCGAGGTGCGGCCAGCCTTCATGGTCGGGCGTAAAGCCTTCACCCCGCCGCCCAAGGTCGAATCCACCGTGGTTAAATTTACCCCGAGGGAAAAGCCGCTGGCCGAAGCCGACTACGCAATACTTGAACGGGTGGTGGCGGCCGCCTTCAACCAGCGCCGCAAAATGCTCCGCGCCAGTCTTAAAAACCTGCCCATTAAGGCTGATGAGCTCCTTGAAAGAGCCGACATTGAGCCGACACTAAGAGCCGAAAAACTCGCAATTGAGGATTTCTGCTCCTTGGCGAGAGCCTTCACGGATTTGACGCAAACATCTTCCTAAGATGCCGCTTGCTCTTCGAGCCCTTGGAGCATTGCATCGGTATATAGGACCACGCAATTTCTCCCGCGAGTCTTTGCCTGATAGAGCCCCTGGTCGGCGCGCTCCAAAACATCATCGATGTTTCCATCATCCGCACGCCATTCCGAAACACCTATACTGATGGTGAAACCGAAACTGATCACCTCCCATTCAACGGACATATCGGCAATTTCCTGACGGATGCGTTCAGCCAGCACCATCGCCCCTTCCGAGCTTGTTTCAGGCACACAAATACTGAACTCTTCGCCGCCGAAACGAGCGAGAATATCAATGGATCGCAACTGTGCGCTGATCCGCTCGACAGCTCGTTTAAGCGCCTCATCGCCACCCGCATGGCCGAAGGTGTCATTTATTTTTTTGAAATGGTCGATATCCAAAGCCATAAAGGTCAACGGCTGACCGTTCCTTTGAGCGCGGGAGATTTCATTTTCCGCCAAAGTATAGAAATGACGGCGGTTGAATGCGCCCGTGAGTGAATCGGTGGTCGCCAGTTTGCGGAGTTGTTCCTCCATCTTTTTCTGCGAGGTGATATCGATCATGACGCCGTTAAACACAACCTCATCATCATTGACCGGAACAGGGGTCGAAATCCCCCGCCACCACTTCGGCTCACCAGTTTCCGTCAACACCCGCCCCTCAAAAGACCATTCCGTCTGATTTTGAAAGGCATCCCGGATTGTCTCTAGGAAACGATCTTTGTCTTCAGGATGAAGCCGCAAGGCTTCCCAGTCTTTTTTCAACTCGTCGGGCGAGACGCCATAGAGATCCGAACAACGGGGGCTGACATAAATATAGTCCCGATGTCCTCCCCGGCGCTCAACCATCTGAAAGATCACACCCGGCACACTGGCGGCCATGGCGCGGAAGTTTTGCTCACTGGAAGCCAGCTCTGATTTTGCCGAAACAAGCTCGACAACGGTTTTTTCCAAGTCCGTATTTTTATTACGTAAAGCTCTCAAGGCTTCTTTCACCTTACGTTCCATGGGCCTGAAAATAACAAACGCCTCAATAAGTAGGATAATCAGGGCGGTGATCCACAGGGTCGTTTCCAGTTGCTTGATATCCCGGATAGCCGCTTTGCCATATCGCTCATACTCCTCCACAGCAGAATCAAACAGCGAGTTGATAACATGCGGTCCGTACTGGACGAGAAAGACATAGGCGCCAGAATTGGAGGCGATAGAACCGAACGGCGTATCGTAGACGTCGCGGGCTCGTTCGAGATACCGCGTCAGAGCCAAATCGAGTCCTGCCTGCTGATCGAAATAAATAATGTTGAGAAGCGGCGTCATCACCTTGGGAATATTCTTTTCGACATCCCCATTCAATAAGATGGCATGTGCGGCCTCAGTGGTATTGATCACCCTCCCCAACTGGCCGCGAGCCATCTGAAACTCCCCTTCGTCCGCCGCATTGGCCATTGTCATGGCGAAGAGGACTATACGCTCGGCATTGCCGCGTTGGTGGGCCGCAATATTGACCAACTGAGAGAAGTTTTCCTGTTTGGCCACCGCTGTCTGCAGCGTGAACCAGGACGCCGTCACAAGAATCGCAACAGTCGTAAGTCCCAAGATATAACGGATACGCAAGCTTCGGACGGCGCTCGGTTCTTGCACGGCTTTCTCCCGATCTCACGACATTTAGGCATGAAGCGCGCGCCCGCTCCCCTTGTCAGAGTCAAACTGTCGCCACACGCCCCAAAGCTGGCGTTTCTTATCCGTCCGGCCGCACTCTAAGTCAAAAGACGCTTTGATGAAGAATTCAAGGCAGACAAAGATAAGGTTGGATCATGGGGGAAAAGTTATTTGAGAAAATCGGTGATCGGTTTGTTGTAACTAGCCGTTCCCAGGTGGGTCAGGGTAATCGCCGGATCGATATTCACTTGGCCGCCCAAGGCGCGCCAACGGTTACAGAAGGTGAAATCTTCGCCGACGTATTCTCCATCGACAATGGAGTTATCGAATAGGGCGTAGTAGTTGTCCGTCTTGCCCATGCTGGGAGAGGAGAGTTTGAAATCCGGGTGGGCGGCGATCAATTCCTCAAGACAGCTTCGCTTGATCCGCATAAACCCGGTACCGACCCGTTCGACGGCGATCAGGCTCTTTTTGCGAACGATTTCGGGGCCGAACTTAATGGCGAAGCTGACCTTTGCTTCGTTCTTCCGTTGGTAGGTCGCCGCCACCAGAGGCTCTTTACGCCCTATCAGACGCAGTAAATCGTCAGGCTTCCAGACAATATCCGAATCAATGAACATCAGGTCGCTATAGTCACTATCGAGAAACCGGGCCACCTGCTTGTTACGAGCGTCGGATATGATCGAATTACCCATCTCGAAATCGAGGCGGTGATCGATGCCGACGGCCTTCAGTTTATCAATTGTGGAAATCAACGCGCCCACGTAACGGCAGTCCAGCGCTCCATCGATGGTCGGGGTGGCGATAAAGACGGACTGCTTGGCCAAGAACTATTCTCCTCTCAGTTCCTTGACGAATTCGGGAAGACCGACCTGTCTCTCGCGCTTGAGCCGTTCGGCATGAAGAATGGCCTGAACCTGGGCAACGCTTTTCTCGACCACATGATTGACCACGATATAGTCGTACTCACTCCAATGACTCATCTCATCGGCCGCTTTCGACATGCGCTTTAAGATCACCTCTTCCGGGTCCTGGGCGCGGCCACGCAGACGTTTTTCCAACTCAGTCGAGCTCGGGGGCAAGATGAAGATGCGAACCAGATCGTGGCGCATCTTGGCTTCCACCTGCTGGGTGCCCTGCCAATCGATATCGAACAGAATATCCCGCCCCGCCCCCAAGGCGTCCTCTACCGGCTTGGCGGGTGTGCCGTAGTAGTTGTCGAAGACCTTGGCGTTTTCAAGAAACCCACCTTCGGCCTCCATCTCCTTGTATTTTTCAACCGTAATGAAGTGATAGTCCTTGCCATCCACCTCTCCAGGCCGTTTCGGTCGGGTGGTTGCCGAGATGGACATGGTCATCTCCGACTCACGGGCCAGCAGTTCCTTCGAGATGGTGCTCTTGCCCGCACCCGAGGGGGACGAAAGAACCAGAGCCAAGCCTCGCCGGGAAATTTCAGTCGCCACGGTCTTTTTTCCTCTTATTCAACATTCTGAATCTGTTCGCGGATTTGATCGATGGTGACCTTCAAGTCCATACCGATTCTGGTCAGATCGCTGTCGCTCGACTTGGAGCAGAGCGTATTGGCTTCGCGGTTGAACTCCTGGCAGAGAAAATCGAACCGCCGCCCAACCGCCTCTTTGTCGGCCAGCAATTCCCGAGCCGTCTCAACATGGGCTTTGAGCCGGTCCACTTCTTCGCGTAGATCGGCCTTGACCATAAGGACGGCAGCTTCCTGGGCCAACCTATCCTCGGGCAATCCCGGCGCTTGACCTAAAAGGTCTTCAACTTGAGCCTTCAGCCGTTCGCGAATCTTTTCAGGCAGTAGAGCGGCATTGGCCTCGGCAGCCTTCACCAAATGGTCCATATGGGCCAGCCGATCTTCTAAAATACCGTTGAGTTTTTCGCCTTCAGCGGCGCGCGACTGGGCTAAGCCCCCCACTGCCTCGCTAAGGGTCTCAAGAAGAGCGGCCTCCAAGCCCTCCCGGAATTCCGGCGTTTCTTCCTCTTCCTCAGCTTCAACCAGCCCTTTCAGGTTCATCAAACCATCAAGCGCCGGAGCCTGAACTTCGGGCAGCTTTTCTTTCAACGAGGCGATCACCGGCATCAACTGCGCCATCATCTCTTCGTTGACCCGGTAGCGAAGCGCCGCTTCGGGTCTGGTTAAACTGAGATTGATGGAAAAATTACCGCGCTTGAAACGAGCGGAAAGCCGTTTACGAACCTCGGCGTCCAACCCTTCGAAGCCCTGCGGAAAACGCCAGCGCAGATCAAGCCCCTTGCCGTTAACGCTCTTGACTTCCCAGGTCCAGGAACACCCCTCATATGCGCCTTCCGCGCTGCCGAAGCCAGTCATGCTGTTGATCAAGGGAGCCCCCATTACCACGTACCGTTCGTCGGTTTTTCTTATAGACCCGTGAGGCAGACGCAACAAGCTAGACAGGAGGCCAAAGCCTGTTTATTCCCAAAGGATGTCTTTAACAAAGCCCCGTCATATCCTTATAACCGGCGGTTCCAGCGGGATCGGCAAGGCCCTGGCGCTGGAATATGCAGCGCCAGGCATCCGCCTGACCTTGACCGGACGCGACGCGGAACGACTGAGCGACACGGCAAAATCCTGCGAATCCATGGGGGCTGAGGTCGCCACCAAGGTTATCGATGTGGCCGACCGTTTCGCCATGGCCGATTGGCTGACCAAACAGGACGATGCTTACCCTCTCGATCTTGTTATCGCCAACGCCGGCGTTTCGATGGGCACCAGTAGCGAAAAAGACAACGACGAAAAAGTTCGGGATATTTTCGCCGTCAACTTGGCGGGCGTGCTCAACACCATCCATCCGCTGATCGACCGTATGAAGGAACGCGGCAAAGGACAAATCGCCCTGGTCGCCTCCATTGCCGCCTTTCGCGGCCTTCCCGGCTCTCCCGCCTATACAGCCAGCAAAGCCGCCGTAAAGGCCTATGGCGAAGGTCTACGCCCCCGACTGGCTCGCCATGGCATTTCCCTTTCAGTCGTTTTGCCCGGATTTGTGCGGAGCCGCATCACCGATCAAAACACCTTTCCCATGCCGTTCTTCATGGAGGCCGACAAGGCCGCCCGGATCATCCACAAAGGACTGGCAAAGAACAAGGCGCGGATCGCCTTTCCCTGGCCCACACATTTTTCCATGTGGTTGCTCTCCGCCCTTCCCGCCGCTTGGAGCGACATCCTTCTCTCAAAGAGCCCTGAAAAAGAATAACTCGCTTGGCGCGATCCCACGACTCGGATTAAAGTTTTGCCCAGCGGACAACCAACCGGAGAAAAAACCATGGCTCTTACCCGAAATATTGCACTCGCACTGACCCTAGCCTTTGTCGCATCAGTCGGCCTAACCGCCTGCTCCCCGGAAGTTGGCCGCAAGGAATGGTGTGACGACCTGAAAAAGAAAGATAAAGGCGAATGGACAGCCAACGAAGCCAAGGAATTCGCCAAAAACTGCGTTTTCTAATTTATTAAATCAGAAATTCTAGCACCGGGACAATCCGCTCCCCGCGCTATTTCTTTGTCTTTAAGGAAACACCAAGCAACACACTTTGTTTCTTTACAGAGATCTTCAAATAACCACCTGATTTATTAAGCTTTTAAAAGACAGGCCCGCCCTTCCTAAGGAAGCGGCGGGTCTTCTTTTTTGGCATAGCCTCAACCAAAAGATGAATTCAACTATTTTGATCTCGATCATTGAAATGGGGTTTTGCGGCCCCATATTGATTGAACAATACTAATAATAAGTTGCAGCCCTAGAGGGGGACATCATGGTCTAAGGAGAGGCGGAAATGAGTGAAGTGCGTCCTGCATGGATGGCGGTTCCCGCTATAATGTTTTTACTATTTTTACTACTTGGCGGAGCGGCCCTCGCCAATCAGCCAACGGCTTGGCAAACCGACTTAATGCCCCCGGCATCTCCGGTGATGGAAGAGATCAAGGGGCTTTACGATTACCTGACCTGGATCGCCATCGGGATCGTCCTGTTCGTTCTGGCGCTCCTGGGTTACGTCTGTTACCGGTTCAGCGCCGCACGAAACCCAACCCCATCGACGACATCCCACAATACACTACTTGAAATCGTCTGGACGGCTATCCCAGTTCTGATTTTGGCGACCATCGCCGTCCCATCGCTGAAGCTTCTCTACTTTATGGACAGAACCCACGAGGCCGACATGACGCTCAAGGTCGTCGGCCATCAATGGTACTGGTCTTATGAATATCCCGATCATGGAGACTTCACCTTCGATGCCTTCATGCTCTACGAAGAGGACCTGAAGGAAGATCAGCCCCGTCTCTTAACGACGGACAACGCGGTGGTGCTCCCGGTAGACACCAATATCCGCATCCTCACCACATCGACAGATGTCATTCATTCCTGGGCCTTACCATCGCTTGGCGTCAAGACCGATTCCGTTCCGGGACGGACCAACGAAACCTGGGTCCGCATTACCAAACCGGGCACCTATTACGGACAATGCTCGGAGCTTTGCGGCGTTAATCACGGCTTCATGCCAATAACCGTCAAGGCGGTGCAAAAAGCCGAATTTACCGCCTGGGTCGAAGGAGCCAAGGAAGAATTCGCTCGCGCCGACAGCCCGGAAGATACTGAAACGGAAGAAGAAAACCAAAAGCTGGCGTTCTCACTGAAAGAGAAAGGGGGCAAGGAATGAGCACGGATCAGGCCCAAACGGCATCTCACGCCCATGACGACCACTCGCCGACCGGTTGGCGGCGGTGGCTCTATTCCACCAATCACAAAGACATCGGCACGATGTATATCGTGTTTTCCATCATCGCAGGGCTAATCGGCGGCGCCATGTCGGTGATTATCCGTATGGAACTGGCCGACCCCGGCGCTCAGGTTCTTGGCGCCGATCATCAACTCTATAATGTCATAGTGACCGCACACGGCCTGATGATGGTGTTCTTCGTCGTCATGCCCGGTCTGATTGGTGGGTTCGGCAACTGGTTCGTGCCTTTAATGATCGGCGCGCCCGACATGGCCTTCCCCAGGATGAACAACATCAGTTTCTGGCTTTTGCCGCCATCCTTCATTCTGCTGCTACTGGCAGCCATGACGGAAACCGGCCCCGGCACCGGCTGGACGGTTTATCCACCACTCAGCAGCGCCGGTTCACACTCTGGCCCAGCCGTCGACTTCGCCATTTTGAGCCTACACATCGCTGGGGTTTCCTCGCTCTTGGGCGCAATCAACTTCATCGCAACCATCTTCAATATGCGCGCCCCGGGCATGACGCTGCATAAAATGCCGCTCTTCGTCTGGTCGATTTTGGTTACGGCTTTTCTGCTGCTGCTTTCTCTGCCGGTTTTGGCGGGCGCACTGACCATGCTGCTCACCGACAGGAACTTCGGCACCGCCTTCTTTGATCCGGCAGGCGGCGGCGACCCACTGCTCTATCAGCATCTGTTCTGGTTCTTCGGGCATCCCGAGGTTTACATCATGATCCTGCCGGCATTCGGCATCATCAGTCACGTCATCGCCACCTTCTCGAAGAAACCGATCTTCGGCTATCTGGGCATGGTCTACGCCATGGTCAGCATTGGGGTCATCGGCTTCGTCGTCTGGGCTCACCATATGTATACGGTGGGTATGGACGTGGACACCCGCGCCTACTTCATCATGGCGACGATGCTGATCGGCGTCCCGACGGGCATCAAGGTCTTCAGTTGGATCGCCACCATGTGGGGCGGGTCCATTGAGTTCAAAACGCCTATGCTGTTCGCCGTCGGCTTCATCTGGCTGTTCACAGTGGGCGGTGTCACCGGCATCGTGCTGGCCAACGCAGGCGTCGATATTGCGCTGCACGACACCTATTACGTCGTCGGCCACTTCCATTACGTGCTGTCGCTGGGCGCGGTGTTCGGCATGTTCGCCGGTTTTTACTACTGGATCGGCAAAATGTCCGGGCGCCAGTATCCGGAAACGCTTGGAAAACTGCACTTCTGGGTCACCTTCATCGGGGTCAACCTGACCTTCTTCCCCATGCATTTTCTGGGTGCTTCAGGCATGCCACGGCGTATTCCTGACTATCCCGATGTTTATGCCGGGTGGAACATGGTCGCCTCAATCGGCGCTTACATCTCAGCTGCGGGGACTCTTTTGTTCCTCTACGTCATCTTCAAAACCCTGGTCGCCGGTCGCACCGCTTCGGGGAACCCGTGGGGACAAGGCGCGACCACACTGGAATGGACGGTCAAGTCACCCCCGCCCTTCCATAGTTTTGAAGAGCCTCCAATCATTGGAGAGCCCGCAGAGTAACCCCCGGAGAAAAACCGGGCTGTCGATCAATAGGTTGGTCACTACCGCCGGAGGATAAGGTGGAACGAGACGTAGCAAAGAACATAACCCGGCGTAACCGCCGGGCGGGGATCGCCCTAGCCACCGTGGCCGTGTCCATGGTTGGCTTGGCCTTCGCCTCGGTTCCGCTTTACCAACTGTTCTGCCAGGTGACCGGCTATGCCGGAACGCCGGGACGGGCCGACGGGACTGCGTCTCATACGGCCACCAAGGGCGCGCCCTTGGTGGAAGTCCGGTTCAATGCCGACATTGCCCGCGATCTGCCCTGGCGTTTCAAGCCGGAACAAACCGGCATGATGGTTCAGTTGGGCGAAGAATCGCTCGCCTTTTTCCGCTCGGAAAGCCAATCGACCAGCCCATCGACAGGCACCGCCACCTTCAACGTCACTCCTTTGAAGGCGGCGCCCTACTTTATTAAGACGGAATGTTTCTGCTTTACCGAACAAACCCTGGCGGCCGGAGAGGCTGCCGATATGCCGGTCTCCTTCTACATCGATCCGGAAATCCGAGAGGATCCCAATACCCGGGACGTTACGTCGATCACCCTTTCTTACACCTTCTTCCCGAAAAAGCAGTCGGCGGAGAAACCTTCAGAAAATGATGAAAGAGGAGGATAGGCATGAGTCAAACCCATGCGCATCCCTATCATTTGGTTCCCCCCAGCCCCTGGCCAGTCACCGGTTCGGCAGCGGCCTTCGTGCTGGCCGTCGGCGGCATTCAGTTTATGCACGGCAGCCCTCCCTGGCTCCTGCTCGCCGGGTTGGGCCTGGTTATCTTCACCATGGTCGGTTGGTGGCGAACAGTCATCAAGGAAGCCACCGTCGAAAAGGCCCACACCTCTGCGGTTCAGACCGGCCTGAGGCTCGGCATGGCGCTGTTCATCGCCTCAGAGGTGATGTTCTTCGTCGCGTTCTTCTGGGCTTTCTTCTTCCATGGGTTCCAGTTCAACCCCTCGACGGAACAATGGCCACCCGCCGGGATTGAAACTCTCAACCCCTGGAGTCTTCCCTTTATCAACACCCTGATTCTGCTCTCTTCCGGGGTGACGCTGATGTGGGGAATGAAGGGCCTTAAAAAGGGCAATCAGAGCCAATTGGCCAACGGCTTGGCTCTTTCCGTCATCCTCGGCTTTCTCTTCCTAGGCCTGCAAATTTACGAATACGGAGAAGCCACCTTCGCCTTTACCGACGGCATCTATCCCTCGACCTTCTACATGGCGACGGGGTTTCATGGGTTCCACGTCTTCGTCGGTGCGGTGTTCCTCGCCGTCTGTTGGTTCAGGGCTCGGGCCGGTCATTTTGAGCACCATTCCAACGTCGGCCTGCAGGCCGCCGAATGGTACTGGCACTTTGTCGATGTCGTTTGGATTTTTCTGTTTATCTGGGTCTACATCTGGGGCGGCGGTTAAACCACAGTCGGCATGATCAATGAATGATAGGGTCCGGTCTCAAAGATCGGGCCCTATTGTCTTTGCAAACGCTTGATCTTCCGCCACTGGGCGACATTGCGGTTGTGTTCCTTCAGGGTTCTGGCGAACACATGCCCACCGGTTCCATCAGCCACGAAATAAAGATCGTCGGTTTTGGCCGGGTTGAACACCGCCTGAAGTGATGCCAGCCCCGGATTGGCGATGGGCGCAGGCGGTAGCCCTTTGATCCGATAGGTATTGTAGGGCGAGTCCACCTTCCAGTCCTGGCGGGTCAGGGTGCGGCCCAAAGCCCCCTTTCCTTCCGTCAAGGCATAGACCACCGTGGGGTCCGACTGGAGCCTCATCCCTTTATGCATCCGATTGATAAATACGGCGGCGACCATCGGTCGCTCGGCATGCTGTCCTGTTTCTTTTTCAACGATGGAGGCGAGGGTTAAAGCATCGGCCGGACGCTTAAACGGGAGATTTTCCGAACGCTCCGCCCAGAGCGCCTCCAGGACTTCCTGCATCTTCATTCCCATTCGCGCCAGAAGATCGGATCGGCTGTCGCCATAGGAGAAATGATACGTCTCAGGCAGCAACGCCCCTTCGCCGGGGGTGAGCGCAATATCTCCGACCAAGCCTTCCGTTTGGTTGAGAATTTCGATAATTTGAAAAGACGTCAACCCTTCGGGGAACGTCACCTTGCGCACCACGGTCTTGCCGGTTTTTAAGATTTCAGCCGCTTCCATGGGGCTCACCTTGGCGGGAAAGGCGAATTCCCCGGCTCGCAGTTTGCCGCCATCTTTGCGTAGCTGGACGCCGATCTTGAAAATCGTTGGATTGCCGATAATCCCCGCCTGAGCCAACGCCTTGGCGATACCGTCCAACCCGCTCCCTTTTGGAATGACCAGAGTACGCTCACTGACCAACGGTCCCGGCTGGACAAATTGTCCATAGCCCCAAATGAAAATGCCGCCCCCGGCAATTGCAAGGGCGGCAATGAGAGCTAGGGCCAGGAGACCGAGACGTTTCACGCTCGGTTTTCCTTAGCTGAACTTCTTGATCACCAAGGAGGCGTTGGTTCCGCCAAACCCAAACGAGTTGGACAGGATGGCGTCAATCGGCCGTTCCTTGGCTTCCAGCGGCACGAGATCGATATCGCAGCCTTCCGCCGGTTCGTGTAGGTTCAAGGTCGGCGGCGCGACATTGTTGACCATCGCCATGGTCGAATAGATCGCTTCGACCGCGCCCGCACCGCCCAACAGGTGGCCAATGGCCGACTTGGTGGACGACATGGAAAGCTTGTAGGCATGGTCGCCGAACAGACGCTTGACGGCCCCTAATTCGATAACATCGGCCATGGTCGAAGTGCCGTGGGCATTGATGTAATCAATGTCATCGATGTTGAGGCCGGAACGCTTGATCGCCGCGTCCATAGACCGGAATCCACCATTGCCATCGGCGGGCGGAGCAGTGATATGGTAGGCGTCACCGGACATGCCGTAGCCGACCACTTCACCGTAAATCTTTGCGCCACGCTTCTTGGCGTGTTCCAGTTCTTCAAGGACGACGACGCCAGCGCCCTCACCCATGACGAAACCATCCCGATCAACGTCCCAAGGCCGCGAAGCTTCGGTTGGCGTATCGTTGCGTTTGGTGGAAAGCGCCTTGGCCTGGGCGAACCCAGCCATGCCGACGCGGCAGCAAGCGGCTTCTGCGCCACCGGCGATCATGACGTCGGCATCTTCCCACATAATCAGGCGGGCGGCATCACCAATCGCATGCGCACCGGTCGAACAGGCGGTCACAACTGCATGGTTGGGGCCTTTAAAACCGTGTTTGATCGAAACTTGGCCGGAAACCAAGTTGATCAGGCTGGCCGGAATGAAGAAGGGGCTCAAGCGTCGCACCTTACCATCATTCACCAGGATCGAGCCGGAGGAGATTTCCGGCAGACCGCCGATGCCCGAGCCGATCAAAACGCCGGTTCGGAACTGCTCTTCCTCGGACTCGGCCTTCCAGCCGGAGTCTTCAATGGCCTGATCGGCCGCCGCAAGCCCGTAAATGATAAAGGTATCGTTTTTGCGCTGATCCTTTGGCGGCATATAATCGCTGGCATTGAACTTGCCATCGGCGGTTTCGCCTTCAGGCACCCGTCCGGCAATTTTGGCCGGGATGTCCTCGACGTCGAAATCGGTAATCGGGCCGATCCCAGACTCGCCATTGGTCAAACGGTTCCAGTTGTTGTCCAGCCCCACGCCCAGCGGCGTCACGAGGCCCATTCCGGTAATGACGACTCGTCTCATGGAATTCTCGCGCTATCGGTCAAAATACTCGGCAAAAGCGCACTTCGGGCGTCCTCCCCAACAAGGAAGACGCCCGGAACGCTTAGCAGCCTTAGGCCTGGCTGTTGATGAAGTCGATGGCATCCTTCACGGTGAGGATTTTTTCGGCGGCGTCGTCGGGAATTTCACAACCGAACTCTTCCTCGAAAGCCATGACCAGCTCAACGGTGTCCAGGCTGTCCGCGCCCAGGTCGTCAATGAAGCTGGCATTTTCAGTCACCTTGGCTTCTTCAACGCCCAGGTGCTCAACGACAATTTTTTTAACGCGGTCAGCAACGTCACTCATCTTTAGAAATCCTCGAATGAAACTCGGTCTAATTCTGTAATCGGCCAGGGCGGTAAAACTCTTGCCCAGCCTGCCTTTTAAAGGGCCATCCCACAAGGCTTGGAGATGGCGTTTAACATACTTTACCGGGTATTACCAGTACAGGTAAGCCTGAAAAAGCACCCTCGTTTCAGCTTGCCCCGATTCGGCGGCAAGCGAAACGATTAAATCATCGCCATGCCGCCATTAACGTGAAGCGTCTGCCCGGTCACGTAGGCGGCTTCGTCACTGGCGAGATAAACCACTGATGCGGCAATATCTTCAGACGAGCCCAGTTTGCCAGCGGGAATCGCCGCCAACAGTTTTTCTTTCTGGGCCTCGGGCAGTTCGTCCGTCATTGGGGTGGCGATAAAACCGGGGGCGACGCAATTTACCGTAATCCCCCGAGAACCCACTTCCTGAGCTAAGGACTTGGACCAGCCGATCATCCCGGCTTTCGACGCACAGTAGTTGGCCTGCCCCGGATTACCTGTCACGCCAACAATCGAAGAAATACCGATGATCCGTCCTGAGCGCGCCTTCATCATGCCTTTGAGCAAAGCCTGAGCCAGCTTAAACCCGGCGGTGAGGTTGACGTCCAGAACCGATTGCCAGTCCTCGTCCTTGAGGCGCATGGCCAGGGTATCGCGGGTCAGCCCGGCATTGTTAACCAGAATATCGACCCCGCCCATGGCTTCTTCGGCGGCTTTGGCCAGCGCAACGACACTTTCCAGATCGCCCAGATTGCAGGTCGCCACATGGACCCGGTCGCCCAACTCGGCGGCCAGTTCGTTCAACTTCTCTTCCCGGGTGCCGGAAATGCAAACGGTCGCCCCTTGAGCGTGCAAGGCTTTAGCAATCGCACCGCCAATGCCACCCGTTGCGCCGGTCACCAGAGCGCGTTTTCCCGTTAAATCGAACATAATCTAAGGTCTCCCTATTTCGTTCGGCTCCGCCTCACTAGGAGGGCCTCAAGCGCCGACCGCCCCTCCGGGGCTGGGCTCGCTCGTATTAACCCGCGGGGCCGCTATGGCCCCTTGCCTTAACATCACTCATGACAACAACATTTTGCCGTCATGCCCGGGCTTGACCCGGGTATCCACGTCTTTCTTTTACCTACAAACTTTCCAAAATAGCGTCGATATCGGCCGGGCCGTTGACCGCCTTGCCGGTCAGAGAACGGTCGATACGACGAACCAGCCCCGAAAGCACCTTGCCCGAACCCAGCTCAACCAATTCCGTCACCCCTTGAGCCGCGAGGTACTGAACGCTCTCACGCCAACGAACCATGCCGGTCACCTGTTCAACCAGCAAACGACGAATAACCGTCGGATCGTCTACGGCTTCGGCGGTCACGTTGGCGACCAGGGTCGGTACCGGCTGGCGAATCTGCACTTCGGCCAGAGCCTCGGCCATGGCCTGAGCGGCGGGCGCCATCAGGGGGCAATGGAAAGGCGCGCTGACCGGCAGCAGAACGGCCCGCTTCGATCCCTTTTCCTTGGCGATATCGAGGGCGCGCTCAACGGCGGCTTTCGAACCACTGACCACCACCTGACCATCGGCGTTATCGTTGGCGGCGGCGCAAATCTCACCCTGGGCGGCCTCTTCGGCCACCGCTTCGGCGGTCGACAGGTCGAGCCCCAGCAGGGCCGCCATAGCGCCCTCGCCCACCGGCACGGCCTTTTGCATGGCCTGACCGCGAGTTTTCAGGAGACGGGCCGTATCGTCAAGTTCCAGCGCACCAGCAGCAGCCAGAGCCGAGTATTCACCCAACGAATGCCCGGCAACGAAAGAGGCTTTGTCAGACAGCTTAAAGCCGCCTTTTTCCTCAAGCACCCGAACCACGGCCATGGAAACGGCCATCAGGGCGGGCTGCGCGTTTTCGGTCAGGGTCAACTGATCTTCGGGCCCTTGGAACATAATCGTCGAGAGCTTCTGTCCCAAAGCCTCATCAACGGCTTCGAAAACCTCCCGAGCCTCCGGGTAGGCATCGGCCAACTCTTTGCCCATGCCGACAGCCTGGGACCCCTGTCCGGGAAAAACAAACGCGCGTGTCATTAAACCTCACCCCTGAAGAATCTGTTTGGTGCGGTAGAAATAGCCGCAAAACCGCGCAAGTCAAGCAACGTCTGGCTCGGCGAGGACCTTCTTGGCGATGCGGAAGCAGGAAACCCCGGCGGGCGCGCCGCAATAGGCGGCGATTTGATGGAGCGCAGCCCTTAATTCTTCGCGGGTGACACCGTTTTTAATCGCGCCACGGAAATGAAGCTCCCACTCCTCCATCCGATTGAGCGCCGCCAGCATGGTAAGGTTCATCAAGGAGCGCGTCTTGGGATCAAGCGTTTCATCCCCCCAGACAAACCCCCAGCAGGATTCGGTCACATATTCCTGAAATCCTCTATTGAAATCGTCGGCCTCGGTAAATGCCTTGTCGACATATTCCTCGCCCATGACCTCCTTCCGCTTAGCCATCCCGCGCTCAAACATTTCACTACTCATTATCGTCCCTCCCAATCCTGTAGCCGCATTTAGGACCTTGTGCTCTGAAGGCTCCACGGTCAAGCGGGGAAACCAAAAGAGAACGGAGCGATCCGATGATCGCTCCGTTCTTTTGGCAACACATTAAAACCGGCAATCAGAACTCCTGCCAGTCATCGTCGTCGTCGAACCCGGCGTCCTCGGCGACCGCTACCTCAGGCAGAAGCTTGGGAGCCGTGTGGTGAACCGGAGTGGGCCTGGGGCTAGGCCTTTGTTGTGCCGGTTTTTGGGATGCTTCAGCTTTGTGCGACGACGCACCCTCCACTGGCATCATTCGTTTTTCGCCAGTGTTGAAGAATGTCAGAAGGCTGTTCAAGTCAGTTGCCTGCGTATCCATTGACGAAGCGGCGGCATTGGTCTCCTCGACCAGTGCAGCGTTTTGCTGGGTCATCTCATCCATTTGCGATACGGAGAGATTGATCTCATCGATGCCCGTCGCCTGCTCTTTGCTTGCCGCGGCGATTTCCGTGACGATATCCGTCACTTTCTTAACCGCATTGACGATATCGCCCAAGGTTTCACCGGCCTGATTGACCAGTTGCACCCCTTGCTTGACCTGGGTGCCTGAATTGTCAATCAGAGTTCTGATTTCTTTCGATGCATCGCTTGAACGCTGGGCAAGCGAGCGCACCTCCTGGGCAACGACGGCAAACCCTTTGCCCGCATCACCCGCCCGAGCCGCTTCCACCGCCGCATTAAGCGCTAACAGGTTGGTCTGGAAGGCGATTTCATCGATCATACCGACGATATCGGAAATCTCGGTGGACGAGCTTTCGATGCTGCCCATGGCGTCGACGGCCGTAGAAACGATCTCGCCGCCCTTGGTCGCCGTATCACGGGCTGAAATAGCCAGTTGATTGGCCTGCTGAGCATTCTCCGAGTTTGCCCGAACCGTTGCCGTCAATTCTTCCATGGCGGCCGCGACTTCCTCAAGGCTTGAAGCCTGTTCTTCAGTCCGCGACGCCAAGTCGGTCGAGCCATGGGCGATCTCACTGGCCCCGCCGCGAACGGTATCGGCGGCTTCGATCACATTCTGAACGATACTACCAATCCGCTCGGCCATGTTGTTGGAATCATCTTTCAGGCGAGCGAACGCCCCCTGATAATCTCCCGCCATCCGCTTGGTCAGATCGCCGTTCGACAAAGCGGAAAGAACCATGACGGTTTCATCGATCCCCTGGGCCATGGTCGAGATCATCTGATTGAGGTGCTCACTCAGCGCTTTAAGGCCCTCATCTTCACCGTCAAAGCTCAAACGTGTGGTCAAATCGCCCGCCTTCGCCGATTCAGCAAAACCGGCGACGTCTTTAACGAAAGTCAGAACCTCTTCATTCTTCTGGGCTTCCGCTTTCGCCGTTTCAGCCTGCTCGGCCTCCAGCCGCATTTTCTCAATTGCGTTATCTTTGAAGACCTGAACCGTCTTCGCCATCTCGCCGATTTCGTCAGTCTTCTCAAGGTCGGGAATAGACGTTTCGGTATTGCCTTCAGCCAATGTCAACATCGAGCCGGACAGATTGCCCAGTCGGGTAGCGAGACTGCGCCCCAAGGTCGCGGCCAGGAAGACCGAAAGGCCAAAAGCGATGATCGCGCCAACACTTGCAACGACAATGGCGATTGTCGCCATCAAAGAGGCATGATCGACCCGTTCATCGATTTCTTCATGAAGAAGGGTTTCAGCTTCATCGGCCAGAGCGATGAATTTCTCATAGGCTTCGTCGAATTTGGTTTCAACTTCGCTGCCCGCCAAAGACGACGATGAAGCGTTTTTCCACCGTTCATTGGTGATGGCGATAAACTGATTGATGCTCTCATTGATCGCCTTGGCATCGGCCCCAAATTCCGTACTGGACAATTCATTGAGACCAGCCTTTGCATCGGCGAAATCCTTCAGCACATCATCAAGTTTGACTTCAGGATCGCCGGAGATCAATTCCTCAAAGAACAAATGCCCGTTGGCCAACAGAAAACGGGCGTCCCCCGCCTTGGCTAAGGCCCTCTTTGCTTCTTCGCCCCAACCGTCAGTTTTCCCAATCAAAGCCTTTAACTTAACCTGAATATCATCATAGACCTTGTCGAAGGCGGCATCGGACGCAGCCCCTTGCGATCCTGTGCGATGCTTGTAGCGACTTTTCGCACTTTCGATAAATGCTTCAACCTGACTTCTTACGTCAGTGAGTTTACTGCGAACCTCAGGAGATTGTGTTGGATAAAAGGTCCCCTCTTCGTTCGTCCCGCCTTTTAAAATTGCATCGGCATAAAAGAGCGTTTCATTAAGCAGCGCCCAAACCTCATTGATGTCTTCGCTCTCATCGCCAGCCATAATTTCTTCGAACAACAGGTGAGCCGACGTTGCCGTCAGCTTAATTTCCATGGCGGCATCGGCTAGCGGCGCCAATTCCACACCAACCGTTTCACCATTGTCACCGACATTTTTTACGAGAACGATATTTGCAATTCCGGTCACCAGCGTCACCAACGCCATACCGATAAATGCATAAAGCAACTTCAAACGAATAGACATTTAGTTTGTCCCTCTTGTTTTTTTGCCTACCACCACCAGAAATGTAGGGCCTAATTTAAACAAAACGTAATGCCAAATGAAACTTTTGAGTTAATTTAACTCACAATCGCGTGATCACCCATTTAATCGACGTGAAAGCGACTTAGGGTCTTTTTTTGAATTGAAACAAATTAGGCGACTCCCAGGCTTGCGCGGTTTGTTCTTTTGTGTATAGTGCGCCCCCTTGAAATACCTCCTTGCCGGATCGTCCGGCTATGCCCATCAAAACGAGTTTTTCCAGTGGTTGGATAGATTTCGTTGGGTTGAGAGAAGCCATAGGGAGCATTGTAAAAGATGCCTTGCTACGAGAGCGTGATCATTGCACGCCAAGACATCTCCGCACAGCAGGTCGACGGCATTGCCGATCAGATGACCGCGCTGGTCGAGGAGAACGGCGGTAAAGTCGCCGCCCGCGAATACTGGGGCCTTCGGAAACTGGCCTATAAGGTCAAGAAAAACCGTAAAGGTCACTACGTTCAATTCAACATCGACGCCCCGGCGCCCGCCATCCACGAGATGGAACGTCAGCTGCGTTTGCACGAAGACGTGCTGCGTTACCTGACCATCCGTGTGGACGAGCTGTCCGAAGAGCAGTCGGTCATCATGCAGTTTAAAGACCGTGGCGACCGCCCCGAGCGTGGCCGTCGTGACGACCGTCCGCGCCGCGACGACCGTCCGCGCCGCGAAGAAAAATCCGACGATGCGTCGGAAGGAGGTGAAGAATGAGTGGTCCCGGACGTTCCGGCGGAGGCCGCCGGCCTTTCTTCCGTCGCCGGAAAACCTGCCCGTTCTCCGGCGAAAATGCGCCGAAGATCGATTTCCGCGATGTAAAGCTCTTGAGCCGCTACATCTCGGAACGCGGCAAAATCGTGCCGAGCCGTATCACCGCCGTTTCCGCCAAGAAACAGCGTGAACTGGCCAAAGCCATCAAGCGGGCCCGCTATCTGGCCCTGCTGCCTTACGTTTCCGAGTAAGGGGGAGGACGCATCATGGAAGTGATCCTGCTTGAACGCGTAGAAAAACTCGGCCAGATGGGCGATGTGGTGTCGGTGAAACCCGGCTTCGCCCGCAACTACCTGCTGCCGCAGAAAAAAGCCCTGCGCGCCACCGAAGCCAACAAAACGGCCTTCGACGCACAGAAAGCACAGCTTGAAGCCGAAAACCTCAAGCGCAAATCGGAAGCCGAAGACGTCGCCGCCAAAATGGCCGATCTCAAGGTGACGATGATCCGTCAGGCCGGCGAAGCCGGTCAGCTTTACGGATCGGTCAACGCCCGCGATATCGCCAATGGCGTCACCGATGCCGGTTTCACGGTGTCTCGCAGCCAAGTTTCCCTGGCCAGCCCGATCAAAACCCTGGGCCTGTTCCCGGTTGCCGTGGCTCTGCATCCGGAAGTCGCCATCGATGTTACCGTCAACGTGGCGCGCTCCTCGGAAGAAGCCAAGATTCAGGCCGAAACCGGCACGGCTCTGATCAGCAAGGACGAAGAAGAAGAAGAAGCTCCGGAAGCCGTACCGGCCGCCGAAGAGATCTTCGAAGAAGAAGTCCTGGCCGAACAGGCTGCCGAGGAAGAAGCTGAGGAAGCGACTGAGGCTGAAGAAGCCCCGGCCGAAGAGGCTGCCGAGGAAGAAGAAACCAAGGAATAAGCTTTCAAGTAAGCTTTTCCCGGTTTTCAATCGGTTTAAGAATAGAGAATGGCGCGTCCGGCTATGGCGCGCCATTCTTTTTGCCTGTCGATAGCCGCATATGGTAGCCTCAAATACTCAGCGCACAAAATAAGCGGTCAACGAACAAAAATGATCGTTCTCCGCACTATTCAGGTTTTTCACAGCCTGTGAGTAACTTCTTTGAGTGTTAGGGTCCCGGCCCATGGCTGAACCGATTTCATATCCCGCCTTCGGAGAACCGGAAGGCATTGAGAGCACGGAAGGCGTCGCCGGCTTCCGTACACCGCCCCACAACTACGAGGCGGAGAAGGCCCTGCTGGGCGCCGTCTTCGCCAACAACAAGGCCTACGAAAAGGTTTCGGAGTTTCTGCGCCCCGAACATTTCGCCGACCCGGTTCACGGCAAGATTTACGAGGCCTGCGCCCTATTGATCGAACGTGGGCAAATCGCCAACCCGGTGACGCTCAACAACTATTTTCAGAACGACGAATTGCTCAAAGAGGTCGGCGGCACCAAATATCTGGCGGAGTTGGCCGCCAGCGCGGTGACCATCATCAACGCCCAAGAGTATGGGCGCATCGTCTTCGACCTTTACCTTAAGCGCGAACTGATTAACCTCGGCGAAAACGTGGTCAACGAAGCCCATTCGGCCAACCTCGCCGAAGACGCCAACCAGCAGATCGAAAAGGCTGAGGCGCGGCTCTACAATCTGGCGACCACCGGTGAAACGGAAAGCGGCTTCGAGCATTTTCGCGAGTCGATTATCAAGGCCGTCAATATGGCCGAGGTAGCCCATAAGCGCGACGGCAGTCTGGCGGGCGTCACCTCGGGCCTGCGCGATCTGGACGCCAAACTGGGCGGACTGCATCCATCGGATCTGATCGTTTTGGCGGCTCGTCCTTCCATGGGGAAAACCGCGCTTTGCACCAACATCGCCTACAACGCCGCCCATGCCTTCGCCAGGAGCGGCGGCGACGAAGGGGCGGTGACAGCCTTCTTCTCGCTGGAAATGTCGTCCGAACAATTGGCCGGACGTATCCTTTCCGAGCGCACCAGCATTTCCTCGGATTCCATGCGTAAGGGCACCCTGTCGGACGAAGACTTCGACAAACTGGTGATCGAATCCCAGAAGCTCTATCAATTGCCGCTTTATATTGATGACACCCCGGCTCTATCGGTCAGCGGTCTGCGGGCCCGCGCGCGCCGCCTTCAGCGCCAGCACGGCCTGGGGCTGATCATCGTCGACTATATTCAGCTGCTTTCACCCAACCCCGGTTCGTCTTCTCAAGGCAACCGCGTTCAGGAAGTTTCGGAAATGACCCGGGGCCTGAAAACCCTGGCGAAAGAGTTGAACGTGCCGGTAATTGCCCTCTCCCAGCTCTCGCGCGCCGTCGAACAGCGGGAAGACAAACGTCCTCAGCTCTCCGATTTGCGTGAATCGGGCTCCATCGAGCAGGACGCCGACGTTGTGATGTTCATTTTCCGCGAACAGTATTATCTTGAGCGCGCCGAACCGATGCAACGGGGAGAGGAGTCGACGGAGAAACATGCGGAACGCTATGAACGATGGATCGAGCGCTGCCAGAAGGTCGCCAACAAGGCCGAACTGCTTATCGCCAAGCAGCGACACGGCCCCATCGGCACCGTCGATCTGTTCTTCGACGGCAACTTCGCCCGCTTCGGCGATTACACCTCCGAAGACCACCTGCCCGACCACCACTAACCGGACCTTCCGCCCATGACCCAGCCGCCGGACCACTGCACGGCCATCCTGACCGTCGATCTGGAGGCTCTGGTCAACAACTACCGGACCCTCAGCGCTGCCGCTAAAACGGCCGAGTGCGCCGCCGTGGTCAAGGCCGACGCCTATGGGGTCGGGATGGGTCGGGTCGCTCCGGCTTTAGCAGATGCGGGCTGCAAGACCTTCTTTGTCGCCACGCTTGACGAAGCCATTGCCCTGCGTGACCTGCTGCCCGACACGGCCATTCATATGTTCAACGGCCTGATGCCCGGCATGGAGAAAGACCTCCGCGCCCATCGCATCGTGCCGGTGCTCAATAGTCTGGGTGAAATCGACCTTTGGGCTCACTTCTGCCGTTGGGCGGAAGAACGTCTGCCTGCCGACATTCATATGGATACCGGCATGAACCGCTTAGGCCTGCCATTCAAAGAGCAGGAAAAGCTTTTCAACAGTCTCGACCGCCTGGAAGCCTTGGAACTCGATATGGTGGTCAGCCATCTGGCCTGCGCCGACGAGATCAAACACCCGATGAACCGGGAACAGTTACGCGCCTTCGACCATATCCGCACCCATCTCGAAATCGGTCGGGCCAGCCTCGCCAACTCATCGGGCGTCTATCTCGATTCCGGCTATCATTTCGACGTAGCGCGCCCCGGCTGCTCGCTCTATGGCGTCAATCCGCGCCCCGAAATTCCCAATCCCATGTCCAACGTGGTGCGTTTGCAGGGACGCATCCTCCAGGTGCGCGACGTTGACAGGGGTATGAGCGTTGGATATGGTGCCACTCACGAGGTCGCAAAAGACGGAAAAATTGCAACAATCGCAGTGGGTTACGCAGACGGATATCTACGCTGCCTGGGCAATCAAGCCGATGTCTTTTTCAACGACCTCAAGGCTCCGGTGGTGGGACGGGTTTCTATGGATCTGATCACCATCGACGTTACCGGCATTCCGGAAAATCTGTTGCATCCGGGCGCGCTGGTCGATGTGATTGGGCCGCACAATCCGATTGATTCCATTGCCGAAAAGGCGGGGACCATCGGCTATGAAATTTTGACCAGCCTGGGGGCGCGCTACCACCGGGCTTATACGGGGGGCGTCGCGCCGGTACTATGAGTTTCCTTCGCGCCATCGGAAGAACCTTTATTGCGTTCCTTGCGACCTGCGGTCGACTGAGCCTATTCGCCAGCCGCGCCCTATCGCATATTTTCCGTCCCCCCTTTTATCCGCGCATCGTTTTGCGCCAGATGATTGAGATCGGCTACTACTCCTTACCGGTCATCGGCCTGACCACCGTCTTCACCGGCATGGTCTTGGTGCTCCAGACCTATACCGGGTTTTCGCGTTTTTCAGCCGAAGGGGCGGTGGCCAACGTGGTCGTTCTCGCCATGACCCGCGAACTGGCGCCGGTGCTTGCCGGGTTGATGGTCGCCGGGCGGATCGGCGCCTCCATGGCCGCCGAAATCGGCACTATGCGGGTCACCGAGCAAATCGACGCCCTGACCACCCTTTCGACCAACCCGATGAAATATCTTGTTGCCCCACGTCTGCTGGCGGGTCTCTTGGTCCTGCCGCCGCTGGTTCTGATTGGCGATATCATCGGCGTTTTCGGCGGCTATCTGGTCGCCTCTTACAAGCTGGGTTTCAATCAGGCCGGATACCTCAAGAGCACATGGGATTTTATTCAGGCCGCCGATGTTATTTCGGGGCTGGTCAAGGCAGGCGTCTTCGGCTTCATCATTACGCTGATGGGCTGTTACCACGGCTACCACTCGAAAGGCGGCGCGCAGGGCGTCGGCGCGGCCACCACCAACGCGGTGGTCTCGGCCTCGATCCTGATCCTCTGCTTCGACTACATCCTCACCGAACTGTTCTTTGCCGGGAAATAACCAATGGCCGACACCCCAAAGATCAAAATGCAAAACGTCCATAAGGCCTTTGGCTCCAAGGTGGTATTGGACGGTCTCGATTTGGAAGTCGGCGATGGCGAGTCCGTGGTCATCATCGGCGGTTCGGGCACCGGCAAGTCGGTAACGCTGAAATGCATTCTCGGCCTGCTCCACCCCGACAGCGGCACGGTGGAAGTGGACGGCGAATCGGTGGTCCGCATCAACCAGCGCAACCGCGACCGTATCAATCGCAAATTCGGCATGCTGTTTCAGGGCGCAGCGCTTTTCGACAGTCTGCCCGTCTGGGAAAACGTCGCCTTCGGCCTTTTGGCGGAACACCGCTGCACACGGGCCGAAGCCAAAGACATCGCGGTCGAGAAACTGGCTCAGGTGGGAATGCCAGCCGAAGTGGGCGATCTCGCTCCCTCCGAACTTTCAGGCGGCATGCAAAAGCGCGTCGGTCTAGCCCGCGCCATCGCCGGAGACCCGGAAATTATCTTTTTCGACGAACCGACAACCGGACTCGATCCGATCATGGCCGACGTTATCAACGATCTGATCGTCAAATGCGTTCACAACGTGGGCGCAACGGCCCTTTCGATCACCCACGACATGGCGAGCGCGCGCAAGATCGCCGACCGTATCGCCATGCTCTATCAGGGCAAGATCATCTGGCACGGCACACCGGAAGAAATCGACAAGACGGACAACCCCTACGTCCAGCAGTTCATCAACGGCCACGCCGACGGACCGATTAAAATGGCGGTGAAAGCTTAGGGTTCCACCCCTATTCTCCTTTCCTTCAAGTTAGCCATTTTGACACCTTCCCTGGCTTGCCAATCGACGCCGAATCCCATACTTCTTGAGCTTCTCTATCCGCTCGGTCCGGAGGTGTATCTTTTGGCGAAACCCACCACCCAATTCGTCTGCCAGCAATGTGGCGCGGTCTATAAAAAATGGGCCGGGCGCTGCGATTCCTGCGGTGAGTGGAACAGCATTTCGGAAGAGGCGGCCCCGGAGTCCATTCCCAAAGGTCTTGGCGGTGGCAAAAAAGGCCGCAGGATCGAGTTCGTCGGATTGAAGGGGTCGGAACCCCAAGCCCCGCGCCGGGTATCGGGCATTGCCGAATTTGACCGGGTTTGCGGCGGCGGATTGGTGCCCGGCTCCGCCCTGTTGGTTGGCGGCGATCCGGGCATTGGTAAATCAACCCTGCTGCTACAGGCCGTCGGCAGGTTGGCGGCCCATCACCGCTGCGCCTACGTTTCGGGTGAAGAGGCGGTCGATCAGGTTCGCATGAGAGCCCGGCGGTTGGGGCTGGCCGACGCCCGGGTCGATCTGGCCTCGGCAACCAACGTCCGCGATATCTGCGCCACCTTCGACGATAAGGACACCCCCGACGTGGTGGTGATCGATTCCATTCAGACCATGTATGTGGACAGCCTGGATTCCGCTCCCGGCACGGTGGCCCAGGTGCGCACCTCAGCTCAGGAATTGATCCGTCTGGCCAAGCGGCGCGGGTTCTGCGTCGTGCTGGTCGGTCACGTCACCAAGGAAGGGCAAATCGCCGGGCCGCGTATTCTCGAACATATGGTCGATACGGTGCTTTACTTTGAAGGCGACCGGGGCCACCAGTTCCGCATCCTGCGCGCGGTGAAAAACCGCTTCGGCGCGACCGACGAAATCGGTGTCTTCGAGATGACCGAAGCCGGACTATCCGAAATCGCCAATCCCTCGGCCCTGTTTCTCGCCGACCATCGCGGTGAAGTTAGCGGGTCGACAGTGTTCGCCGGTATGGAAGGCAGCCGCCCCATGCTGGTGGAAATCCAATCCCTGCTCGCCCCCTCTCCCTATGGCTCCCCCCGACGCTCGGTCGTCGGTTGGGACAGCAATAGGCTTTCAATGATCATGGCGGTGCTTGAGGCGCGTTGCGGGATCGCACTGGGCGACAACGACGTCTACCTGAATGTAGCGGGCGGTTTGCGCATCACCGAACCGGCGGCCGATTTGGCGGTTGCCGCAAGCTTGATTTCAGCGCTCAACAACCTTGCCATGCCCGCCCAAACGGTCGCTTTCGGTGAAGTCGGGCTGTCCGGTGAGGTCCGCCCGGTCGGTCAGATGGAAGCTCGTCTCAAAGAGGCGGCGAAACTCGGGTTCAAACGCGCCATCGTTCCCGAAGCCCCCTCATCGTCAAAAGGCAAGCGCAAGGGACTAGGCGCAGGCGGGTTGGACGTGCTAGAAATCCGACACCTAAACGACCTCGTCGGCGTTTTCCGGGATTTAGCGGTGAACAACGGCGAAGCGGCAGCGAATCGGGCTTAGAGTTCAGGCACATATGGAAAATCTCCCCGTCAATGCATTCGATCTCGGTGTGGTGGTCATCATCGGCCTTGCGGCGCTGATCGGCTTGGCGAGCGGGTTCATCAAAGGCGGACTGTATCTTGTTTCCTGGGCCGGTGCGGGTTTCGCCACTCTCTATGGCTTTCCTTACGCCCGCCCCTACGCCAACGATTTCATTAAAACGCCCTGGCTGGCCGATCTGATCGCCGGAGTTGCCGTTTTTCTCATCGCCCTGATCGTCCTGACCCTGATCAGTTCGCTGATCGGCTCCTGGGTGCGCAACAGTCGGCTGAATGCGGTAGATCGCTCGCTCGGCATGTTTGCCGGGGTTGTTGCGGCCATCGTTATTCTCTGCGGCGCTTACACCATGCTTGGCGGCATCTGGCCGGAAGACAAGCGACCGGACTGGGTCAAGGACGCACGGTCCATTCCTCTGCTAGAAGAGGGAGGGCAAAAGCTCCGCGGCCTGATTCCCGGCGAAAGCGCCAGTCTGGGCGAAAAGGCCCTACGCGATGCGCAGGATCGGGCGACAAAAGCCATGGACGCACAGGAAACATTGCGGAATTTTCTTGAACCTACGCCAAAGCCCGTTAAGAAAGGCACTGCCGACGGTGCCTACAGCGAGAGCGAACGCCGCGAAATGGAACGCCTGATTGAAGGCAGCCGATAACAGCCGAGAGTTGGACATGATCACCACCCATCCTTTCGACGACGACAAACTCCATGAGGAGTGCGGTGTTTTCGGAATATTCGGCCACGCAGAGGCCGCCGCCCATACCGCCCTGGGTCTCCACGCCCTTCAGCACAGAGGCCAGGAAGCCGCCGGGATCGTCAGTTGCCGGGAAGGCAAGGTCTTCAACTCCCATAAAGCACTGGGCCATGTGGGCGACAACTTCAACTCGGAAGACGTTATTCGCCCGCTCGAGGGCTCCAGCGCCATCGGCCATGTGCGCTACTCGACCACCGGCGAGACACTCCTGCGCAACGTTCAGCCCATCTTCGCCGAGTTCGATTTCGGCGGCCTCGCCATTGCCCATAACGGCAACCTGACCAACACTTTCACGGTTAAGAAAAACCTGATCAAACGCGGCTGTATCTTCCAGTCCACCATGGACACGGAAGTGATCATTCACCTGATCGCCATCAGTCTCTATTCCTCGGTCGTCGACCGGATGATCGATGCGCTGCGTCAGGTCGAAGGGGCCTATTCCATCGTCGCCCTGACCAAAGACTCGCTGATCGGCGTTCGCGATCCTCATGGCGTGCGGCCGCTGGTTATCGGCAAGCTGGGCGAAACCCACGTTTTGGCCTCGGAAACCTGCGCGCTCGATATCCTCGGGGCGGAATTCGTTCGCGATGTGGAACCGGGCGAAATCGTCGTGATCGATCAAACCGGCATCCGCTCGATTAAGCCTTTCGCCAAGGCCGAAAGTCGCTTCTGCGTCTTCGAGTACATCTACTTCGCCCGCCCCGACAGTACACTCGAAGGAGTCAACGTTTATAACGTTCGCAAATCCATCGGCGCAGAACTGGCTAAAGAGGCCCAGATTGAGGCCGATATCGTGGTCCCGGTACCCGACTCCGGCGTTCCCTCGGCCATCGGGTTCGCCGAAGCATCGAATATCCCCTTCGAATTGGGCATCATCCGAAATCACTATGTGGGCCGTACCTTCATCGAGCCGGGCCAGGAAATCCGCAACTTCGGCGTCCGCCTCAAGCACAACGCCAACAAGGCGATGATTGAAGACAAAAGAGTGGTTCTGATCGACGATTCCATCGTCCGCGGCACCACGTCTTTGAAAATCTGCGACATGGTTCGTCAGGCCGGGGCTAAAGAAGTCCATATGTGCATCTCCAGCCCACCGACGGCGCACTCCTGCTACTACGGCATCGATACGCCGAAGCGTGAGAAACTCTTGGCCGCCCAGATGGATGTAAAGGCCATGGCCGACTACATTGGGGCGGACTCTCTGACTTTCATCTCGCTCGATGGCCTCTATAGGGCGACCGGAGAGAAAGGCCGTACGGCAGAAAGCCCACAATACTGCGACGCCTGTTTCAGCGGGGAATACCCCACGGTTCTGACCGACCGGGACGGCGGTAGCGATCAAGTCGAACTGCCCCTGCTTGCCGAACAACGATAGACAATCATGACATCTCCCGAAGAAAATACTGGCCTTCTGGCAGGCCGCATCGCCCTTATCACCGGCGCATCACGGGGTATCGGGGCAGCTGTGGCGAAGCGTTTCGCCGCCGAAGGAGCAACGGTTATTCTGGTCGCCAAAACCCAGGCCGCACTAGAAGAGCTGGATGATGAGATTCGCCAAGCAGGCTATCCGCCCGCCGTTCTTCTTCCCATGGACCTGACCGATTACAACAAAATCGATCAAATGGGCGCCGCCATCTACGAACGGTTCGGCAAACTGGATATTTTGGTCGGCAACGCCGGTGTGCTCGGCGACATGACGCCGCTAGCCCACCTTGATCCGAAAATCTGGGACAAGGTGATCGGCACCAATCTAACGGCCAACTGGCGGCTGATCCGCAGCCTCGACCCGCTGCTCCGGGCGTCCGATGCAGGCCGTGCAATCTTTCTCTCCGCAGGCACCACTAAGGCCCCGCGCGCTTACTGGGCGGCCTATGCGGTCAGCAAAGCGGCCTTGGAAAACCTCATTCAGAACTACGCCTGCGAAAACACCAAGACCAACATCAAAGCCAACCTGTTGGACCCTGGCGCAACCCGAACCCGCATGCGCGCCCTCGCCTATCCCGGAGAAAACCCGGAAACGGTCAAGACCCCAGAGGCCTTAACCGACCTTTTCGTCGAACTGGCGTCGCCAGACTGCCAGCGACAGGGGGAAATCATCCGTTTCGGGGAAGAGAAATAGCCTTTCGGTCTATTATTTGGGACTACGAGCGACCAGTTCCTGGGCTTTTTCCAACTCATGCCTCTTCATCTTGCCGTTCAATCGAGCAATAGCCTCTATCGGGTTATAGCGCTTATTGACGGCCTGGGGCTTGACCTCGTTTTTTAAGGCGTTGTGATACCAGTAGTAGGCCTTGATGAAATCGAGCGGCACCCCCCAACCGCTTTCATGCATCGCCCCCATGAGATATTGCGCCCCCGGATGACCGTTGCGCGCGGCCTTACTGTGCCATTGGTACGCTTTGTCGTAGTCGTGCGGGACGCCCTTGCCGCTGAAATACATCTGACCGAGCAGGAACTGCCCTTCGGCGGAATTGAAACTGCGTCCGGCCAATAAATACCACTCGGCGGCCTTGGCGAACGACCGCTTGACCCCTTCGCCGTTCTCATAGGCCTTTCCCGCAGCAATCATAGCCGGAGCATAGGACTGCTGGGCCGACTTGAAGAACATTTCGAAGGCCTTGCGCTTATCGACAGGAACCCAAGCGCCATCACGATAATATTCACCGAGCGCAAACTGGGCTTCCCGACTGCCTGTCTCGGCCTCAGCCTTAATTCTGGCGACGAGTTGCGCCTGGGTTTCGTTATGAAATTCCGCATTGTCCGCCGACGGCTCGTCGAACGCCCACCACAACGTCACGCTTGAAATGATAAAACAGGTAATGGTCAGGAAGAGAAGACGAAACATGCGCCAACGCCTTAGCGTTGCCGGACCGGCTCTTTTACGTCTTCAAGCGCCGCCCGGCCATGAAACGGCTTTTCATAGCAAGAAACACCGCCCAAGGTCCGATAGCAGTAAATTTTCTGATCGCCAACGGGTTCATCTTCCTCGCAATAGTACATACCCAACTCCTTGCGAACGGTGGAACAGTTTTTCCCACTGGAAATGGAGATAACGTGATCGAGGAGGGTTTTATCCGTCGCCATAATCGTTGCGCCGCTAACGACACCCAAAGTCGGGAAGGGGCCTCCACCGACGCTGGCGGTTTCCGACATCTGCCCAACGCCTTCGAGCATTTCACAGCCCGAAACAAAGAACACCGTCAAAGCGATGAGAAATCCACCAATCGTCTTTTTCAAGGCCATATACTCTTTAGAGTTACCGTTCCAAGAGGGTATTTTATGCGCAAGGAGCTTAACGAAGAGTCAAGGAGGCCCCATGGCCCTGATGGAAACCCCAATCTGCGATTTCGGCTGGAAAGCCCCGGATTTCTCTCTTCCAGCGACGGATGGAAACACCTATAGCCTTGAAAACATTCGTGGCTCCAGAGGGACTATGGTCATGTTCATCTGCAATCATTGCCCTTACGTGATCGGCATTACTGATCGACTGGCGCGCGAAATGAAGGCTCTTCAGGAGGCGGAGATCGGTGTTATCGCCATCAACGCCAACGATGCGACCGCTTATCCTGCCGATTCTTTTGAAAACATGACGGTTTTCGCCAGCCAAAACGGCTTCACTTTCCCCTATGCCTACGATGAAAGTCAGGAAACGGCGAAGGCCTACGATGCTATCTGCACCCCCGATTTTTTCGGCTTCAACGCCGATTTGGAACTGCAATATCGGGGCCGCCTCGATTCCTCGGGCAAGTCTCCCGCCGGGCCGGAGACCAGGCGGGAACTGGTTGAAGCCATGCTGCAAATCGCCGAGACGGGCCAGGGGCCGAAAGAGCAAATCGCCTCCATGGGCTGCTCACTCAAATGGCGATAGATTTCCCCGCCCGAACTCGTTTGCCATCCCCATCGGGGCGGTATATGTTACCGCCCAGTATGCCGAATGGGCATCTTTTAGGCTTATTTGCAAGAGGTTGAGAGTCACCACCGTGGCGAAGGACAAGAAGAAAGACGAAATCGACTACGCGAACGAAGCATTTCTGCGCGAAGTGGATGAGGATCTGCGGCACGAACGCCAGGCGGAACTTTGGAAGAAATATGGCAACACCATTATCGGCACCGCGCTTGCCATCGTTCTGGTCGTCGCCGGATATCAAGGCTGGAAGGCCTACGACCTCAATAGCCGCCAGGACATGAGCCAGCGCTTTATTTCAGCCAGTAACTTAGCCGCGCAGGAAAAGTTCGACGACGCTTCTAGGGTTTTGGCCGGACTGGCTTCCGAGGGTGGCGGCTACGGCCTGCTCGCCCGTTTGCACGAAGCCGCCCTTCTGGTTGAAAAAGGCGATGCGGCAGGCGCTTCCGCCGCCTATTTCGAAATTGCCGACGACCCGAGCACCGCTAAAGTCTATCGGGATTTGGCCGCCATGCTCGGAATGCTCAACGGGTTTGACAGTCTGCCGGAGCAAAGCTTAAGGACGCGGCTAAGCTCTCTAACCGGCGAGACCAACCCCTGGCGTCACGGCGCAAGAGAACTTCAAGCTCTATTAGAGAGCAAGTCGGGGGACACGACCAAGGCCCAGGAATTGTTCGACCAGTTGGCCAAGGACGCAACCGCACCATCCGGCATCCGCAGCCGGGCCGCCGAGATGGCCTCGGTTCTGGGGCAATAGGTTTTAAAGGGCAAGGGGGAACGCAATGACCGGACGTTTGACTGCGCGGCTGCTGGCCGCAGGCCTGATTCTTTCGAGCCTTACCGCCTGCGAATCCGTAACCGATCTCTGGGAAGACGAATGGTTCGGCGAGACGGAAAAGCCGCTCGAGGGAAAACGCTATGCCGTGCTCTCATCCAGCCGCACCCTTACAGCGGACCCCAGCCTTGCCGATAACAGGGTTTTGCTCCCTCCTCCGACACCGAACGCAGCCTGGCCGCAAAATGGCGGTTATGCCAACCATGCGATGCACCACATCGCCATCAATCAGGCGATCAAGGAAGTCTGGGAAAGAAGCATTGGCGACGGCAACGATGACGAAGAAAAACTGCTGGCCCAGCCGGTGGTCGCCGCCGGTCTGGTCTTTACCATGGACTCGGCGAACGTCATCACCGCTTTTGGCGCTGAGAACGGAGAAGAAGTTTGGTCGCGCGACCTGACCGATGATGACGAAGACGATGGATTCTTCGGCGGCGGGGCGTCTTATGACAACGGAACTTTATTCGTCTCTACCGGCTTCGCCCAGGTCTTTGCGCTAGACGCGCGCAACGGCAAACTGCGGTGGAAAAAACGCCTCAGCGGCGCTATGCGAGCCGCACCGACCATCCGCGGCAACCGGGTTTTCGTCACCACAACCGACAACAAACTTTTCGCCTTGAGCGCATTTACCGGCAAAGAACTCTGGACCTACGAAGGGTTTGCCGAAACGGCCAGCCTTTTGGGCTCCAGCAGCCCGGCCGTCGATCAAGGAGTTGTCGTTGCAACCTTTACCTCTGGCGAAATCGCCGCAGTGAAAGTCGAAAACGGCAAGCGCCTTTGGGCCGACTCCCTTGCCGCCATCAAACGTTCCGACGCCGCACTCGCCCATATCCGGGGCCGTCCGGTGATCGACCGCGGCATGGTGTTCGCCGTCTCCAACAGCGGCCTGATGGTCGCTATCGACCTGCGCACAGGCCGTCGCGTTTGGGAACGCGAAATCGCTTCCATGGAAAACCCCTGGGTGGCTGGCAATTATATTTTCACCCTGACCAACGAAGCCGAGGTCGCCTGTTTGTCGCGCAAGAGCGGAAAAATTCACTGGGTTCAGGCATTGCCCCGCTACGAGCAGCCTGAAAAGCTGAAAGACCCTATCCTCTGGACCGGCCCGGTGCTGGCCAGCGACCGACTGATCGTCGCCGGTTCACACGGCCAGGCCCTGGCGGTTTCTCCCTATACGGGGAAAATTCTGGGCAAGGTGGAAATGCCCGATGGCGTGACGATCCCACCGGTCATTTCGCAAAAGACTCTTTATTTTCTGGCGAACGACGCAAGTCTCGTCGCCTATCGGTAAGCTGGGTAAAACTGGACATTGGTGGGGCCATGGGGTATCTCCCGTGGCCCTTATCGGTTTTAGACTGAGAACAAAAGCATGAGTTTCACCGTCGCTATCGTAGGACGCCCCAATGTGGGCAAGTCCACCCTGTTCAACAGGTTGATCGGCAAGCGTCTGGCCATTGTAGACGACACACCGGGCGTCACCCGCGACCGGCGCGAAGGCCGCGCGCGTCTGGGCGACATGGAGTTTGACGTTTTCGACACCGCCGGGCTGGAAGAAGCGTTTGACGACAGCCTCGAAGCACGGATGCGGCAACAAACCCAAAAAGCTCTTGAGGATGCAGACGTCGCCCTGATGCTGGTCGATGCACGGGCCGGTCTGACCCCCATGGACGAGCACTTTGCCGCATGGCTGCGCGGCATCGACATTCCCACGGTATTGCTCGCCAACAAGTGCGAAGGAAAAGCCGGGGAAGCCGGGCGCCTTGAGGCCTATGCTCTTGGCTTGGGCGACCCCTTGCCGCTCTCGGCCGAACATGGCGATGGTCTGGTCGATCTGTTTGAAGCCCTGCAGCCCTTTTATGACGACGCCATGGCCCGTCAGGCACAGTCAGATTATGAAGCAGGAAAACGGCAAGAGGAAGAAAAGGCACCGGCGGTTGACGAGGAATTCGAGGGTATCGAGCAGGACGATCCGACCAAGCCTTTGCAGTTGGCCATCGTCGGACGGCCCAACGTCGGCAAGTCGACCTTGATCAACCGGCTAATTGGCGAAGATCGCATGCTGACCGGCCCGGAAGCGGGCATTACACGCGACTCCATCGGCATCGAGTGGGAGTATAAGGGGCGCGCGATTAAGCTGTTCGACACAGCGGGCCTACGCAGGCGGGCCAAGGTGACAAGCAAGATCGAGACCCTGTCGGCCGCCGACACGGTGCGCGCTGTACAGTACGCCCAGGTCGTTGTCTTGGTGCTCGACGCCGACGCCATTCTTGAAAAACAAGACCTGACCATCGCTCGCCGGGTGATCGACGAAGGGCGCGCCCTGGTGATCGCCGTCAACAAGTGGGATGCGGTCGCCGACCGCAACGAGGCGCTTGGGCGTCTAAACGACAAGCTGCAAACCTCGCTACCGCAAATCAAGGGCATCCCGGTGGTCACTCTTTCGGCTCTCACCGGCAAAGGAGCGGATCGCCTGCTTCCCACCGTCATGAAAGCCTATGAGCAGTGGAACCGCCGCATTTCCACGTCTAAGCTCAACCGTTGGCTTCAAGCCATGACCGAAGCCCATCCGCCGCCACTCGCCAAGGGTCGACGTCTCCGGGTGCGTTATGTCACCCAGGCCAAAACGCGCCCGCCGACCTTCATGCTCTGGGTCAGCCAGCCGTCGGAAATGCCGGGCGCTTATTTGCGCTATCTGGAAAACGGCTTGCGGGAAGATTTCAATCTCTGGGGCGTCCCCCTACGGCTTGAGATGCGCAAGGGCAAAAACCCCTACGCCAAGTAGAATCGGCAAGCATTTTAACCGCTTCATCCTACATGACAGAAATGTTAAAATAGCCCATGTATGGTAAGTTTCAGGATCTCGTGACGTCGCATATCAAATGGCGGGAAGGCATCGCCGAGTTGGCGAAGCACGGCCTGTCGGCCGACATGCTCGAAACCATCCGTTGCAACGACAAATGCGAAATCGGCAAATGGTTTGACGGCGAGGGCCAGCAGAAGTTCGGCCACCTTCCAGAATTTATCGCCGCTAAAGAAGCCCATAGCCAGTTTCACGAAGCCGCTGCAAAATCGCTCGAACAATCCACTGAGATTGAAAGCGAAGACGAGATGAGCAAGATGATTCGGGCCTTTCTCGCCCTAAATGACAAAATCGGCGGTATGGACTGACCCCCCACGCTTCTTTCAGCCCCCCCCTTTCTGGAAAGAACGATCCAGCCGACGACGTAAATCGGCCAGCCCCTCTTCGGCAAACCCCTCGAAGGTAAAGGTTACTTCCATATAAGGGATGCGCATCAGTGGTGTGATAGTGCGGATTTTTTCTTCCGATAACGTGATCTTCAGGCGCGCACCAGCCTGTTCAAAGAGGATTTCCCTGCCTCCATTGGCCGTCTCATAATCGCTACTGCCGAGTGCTTTGGGCAAAATCCGGTAGAACTCAGCTTGGGTATACCCCATCTCCTTTTCAACCACGACCTTGCCCAAGCGGTCAGCCCCCGGCGACCGGCGGCCAAATCGCCAGCGCATCGCCTTCTTTCAAAGCGTGACTGGCCCGCGCGCTGGGTTCGATGTAGTTGCCGTTAATCAGAACGAGATGACAGCTTTCGCTCGGCACCCCCCAATCATCGATGATATCCATCGGCGTCGTGCCATCGGCAACATCAAGGCTGATCACGTTGGCTTTAGCCCCCTCGGGAAGATATTTACCGAGGCTGGCGTAGAGTTTCACTTCGACTTTCACAATGTTCCGCCTCGCGCTTTACGCACCCTTCCGATCCACATAGGCTTCGGCAATGCGGTGCGGGTCCTTCTGCAACGCCTCCTTCCAGGGCCCCAACGAAACGCGGGACTGTATCAATCCGCGCAACACACCGACCATATCGGTTCGCCCCGCCGTGATTGCGCCGACCAAGACATCTCCATCGAACTGAAGATTGACGTAGCGGTAGTTGTCTTCATCAAGACTTTCGGCAGAATCGCCCCCCGGCACGCCTTCCCATTGCCCGTAAGAAGCGGTTATCAGGCCAAGCGTATCGAGCACGTTCATCACGAGGCTGCCGCTATAGGAGCTTCGCCCCCCCGTCATATTCGTCGCCGCCACGCGGGCATGGTCGGCAGCCGTCGGCTGGATGGCATGGACCGTCTTTTCCCCACCGAAGAAATTAGGCCCCTGAGCTACATCGCCCGCGGCATAAATATCGGGAGCACTGGTCTGTAGAGTTTCATCGACCAGAATGCCCTGATCGGTTTCAATGCCCGAGCCTTCCAGAAAATCCATATTGGGCGTCACCCCAGCGGCCACGACGACGAGATTGGCGGGGATTGTCTTGCCCGTATCCAACGTCACCATCAACTCACCGCCGCCATCGGCGACCTGGGTGATTTTGGCGCCACAGTAGACGGCGACGCCTTTGTCTTCGCACCAAGACTGTAAAAGACCGCCCGCCGTTTCATTCATCATGCGCGGCACCATGCGCTCACCCATCTCGACAACCGCCAGTTCCACGCCGCGCAGCGCCAAGGCCTCGAGAATGATGCAGCCAATGAAGCCCGCCCCCATCAACACGACCTTGCTGCCCTTCTGGGCCCGGTCGATGATGTTGCGGGCATCTTCTAACGTCCAGCAATGATGAACGCCGGGAAGGTCAAGCCCGTCAATGGGCGGCTTTATGGGCCGCGCCCCAGTGGCGATCAGCAGCTTGTCGTAAGAACATTTCGCGCCATCGGCTAAGGTCACATTTTTTTCTGAAGGTGAAATGCCTGAGACCCGCGAACGCACCAGTTCGATATTGTTCTTTTCATAAAAGCCCGGTTCCTTTTTCAAATATGTACCGGACTCCTCGATATTGCCGACCAAGTAATACGGGATGGCCATCCGTGAATAAGGCGGGGCGTCTTCTTCGCCGATGATGGTAATTCTGCTGTTGGGGTCCGCCGCCCGTAGAGTATCCGCCGCCACGCTACCGGCAGGACCGGCGCCAATGATGACATAGTCCATCTTCTTCCTTCCCCTTGATTATCTCGGTTGAAGACGCACCCGCCCCTTCCATACCGGAAGGGGCGGAGCGGTTTTAAGACACGGGAGCGCCGCCCTTAAAGGGCCAGCCTACTCAATGTCTCGTTGGTCGGCACGCCGTCCTCGGTCCAACCGCGAAGCTGATAATACTCCGGCAGCATTTTACCCAGTTCGTTGACCTTGCCCGCCGCCGGGCCGGTCTTGGCGGCATCTTTCAGCAGACGCTTGGGCAGGGTATCGTCCTTGCCGGTAAAGCCCGCCGCCAGATTGAACTGGCGCTCCAGGTTCCACACCCTTGCGCCCAATTGCAGCAGATTGTCGATGGACCAGTCGCCCTCGCAGGCGGCGTCAATTTGCGGTGCAATGTCTTCCATCGACCAGGCGAAGGTGGTGAAAATGCAGAGGCCAGAGGAATCCACGGCCGCCGTCGCATCCTGGAAAGCCATGACCAGTCCGGCCTTGCCTTCGGTCGCCAGGGGGTCGGTCTTTTCAGGAACACCCAAAATTTCCGACGACACCGTGTAGCTGCGCAGATGGCAGGCCCCGCGGTTCGAGGTGGCGTAGGTCAAACCCATCCCCTGAATGCCACGCGGATCGTAGGCCGGGAACTCCTGGCCCTTGACCGTCATGGAAAGATCGGGATGGCCATATTTTTCACAGACCAATTTGGAACCCAGGCCGATGATCTTGCCGAAGCCCTCGCCCTTGCCCGTCGCCTCGGTCGCCTTGACCAAGTCTTCGGCCGAGCCCATGCGGAGAGACATGCCTTCAAGATCGGCTTCGGGGATCGCGCCCATGCCGTAGAGTTCCATCACCGCGCCCATGGTGGAGCCGAAGGTAATGGGGTCCATGCCATGTTCGTTGCACAGGAAGTTGACGAAGGTAATCGCTTCGAGATCGTCAATCCCCGTGGCGGCCCCAAGGCTCCAGGCGTTTTCATATTCCAGACCGCCGCCCGCGCCCTTGTATTTATCCTTGCCCTCACCTTCCAGAGTGAAGTGACCGCGCTCGATCATCGAGACCCGGCCGCAGGCAATGGTGCAGCCGAAGCAGGCTTGGTTGGTCACCAGATTGGTGCTGCCGTCGGCGCGCTTCTCGTGCATGGCTTCGCCGGAAATATGGGATGCGCCTTCAAACTGGACATCCTGGGCGTTGCGGGTCGGCAGCGCCCCGGTTTCGTTAATCACGTTCATTAAAACCTGGGTGCCGTAGGTCGGCAGGCCTTGACCGGTAACCGGGTTTTCAGCCAGCACCGCCTTGCCCGCATTGATCGCATCGATGAATTGGCTCGGGTCGTCAATCTTAACGCCCACCGTGCCGCGCAAGGCCACAGCTTTGAGGTTCTTCGAGCCCATCACCGCGCCAACACCGGAACGGCCCGCAGCGCGATGCTTGTCGTTGACCACACAGGCGTATTTGCAGCCTGTCTCGCCGGAAGCGCCGATGGAGGCAACACGGATCATCGGATCCTGGTGCCTGGCCTTGATGGCGTCTTCAGTATCCCAGGTGGACTTACCCCAGACGAAACCTTCGGCATCATGCAGTTCGGCCTGATCGTTTTGAACCAGAAGATAGACCGGCTTCGGAGACTTGCCCTCGAAGATGATCATGTCCCAACCGGCGTTCTTCATCTCGTTACCGAAGTAGCCGCCCGAATTGGAACAAGCAATGGCCCCGGTCAACGCTCCTTTGGTAATTACCGAATAGCGTCCGGCCGTCGAGGCCATGGTGCCGGTCAGCGGGCCGGTCGCCATGATCATTTTATTCTCAGGCGCCAGCGGATCGACCTTGGGGTCGACCTCTTCACAGAGATATTTGGTCGCCAAACCCCGCTGGCCGAGATACTTCATCGCCCAGTCCATATTGAGCGGTTCGGATTCGCAGGTGCCTTTGGTCAAATTGACGCGGAGGATTTTACGTGCCCATGCCATGATTCATGCCCTCCCTTGCTAAGCCTGCGCCCGCGCACCGGCATCGGTGCGGGCGGCCCAGGCGGCCATTTTATCATAACCGGTTGCATCGGCGTCGACGTAGGTGATCGCGCCGGTCGGACAAGCCGTGGCGCAAGCCGGATCGCCGCCACAGAGATCGCATTTCGTGACCTTGCCGGTCGCCGAGCTGTAATTGATGGTGCCGAACGGGCAAGCAATGGTGCAGACCTTACAGCCAACGCAGGTCGAGGCGTTGACCTCTTTCGCGCCCGTCGCCGTATTGACGGTAATCGCATCTACCGGACAGGCTTTCAAACACCAAGCCTCGGCACACTGCGTACAGGTATAAGGAACGAAGCGCGCGGTTTCCTCAAACACGAAAACCCTGATCCGCGATTTGGCCGGATTGAAAGCGCCGGTCTCGGCATAGGAGCAAGCCATCTCGCACTGCTTGCAAGCAGTGCATTTAGCCGGATCCATATTTAGCGATTTCTGCATCTGTCTACCCCGTCGTTATTACATTTACGTTCAACGGTCGGCGGTGAGAAACAGGCGAAGGGCCTCCCTTCTTAAAAAATCCGTCATCGCGGAATTTCGGTCTGCCTCCCAACGGCGGCCATTGAAAGACCGCTCATAATTTGAAGACACTTATTAAGCACCCTAAAGGGGGGACTCTGCAACCCCATTTTCCAAAGGGTTATTCACAAGTTCGGATTGCTTCAAACAATTTATAAAGAAGCATGAGCGAGGCTCAATCATTTACCGAAAGAGCTAGATCGGCATCAAACCCGAATGTAATACCGCCAACTTTTCGTCCTGTCGCCTCATCGACAACAGGCAATGTCACCTTAATTTGGAACTTACGGGTCGATTGGTCGAATTGAATTTCCGAAATGTGGACACTTTCACCTTTTTCAAATAAGGCCCGATACGGCGCTTCGTCCCCTTGCCAATAGTCGCTCGTCGGCTTGTTCATACCCACCGTATCCCCGGCGAAGTCGAAAGCGAAAATTTCAGCAATCCGTCCCTCCGAGCGTTCTGCAATATCTCTTAATTTTTGCGATAGAGGTGAAGCAAGAAGTTGGTCGATTTCATCCAGGCTTCTCCCCGCAGCGACCGCGGCAATCCACTGCCGGTCGAGCGCGTCCCGATCATCATGCCCCACCTTTACAGTAGCGGCTAAAATTATATCGTCGGCAAGGCTCTCGCGGATTGCAGCATCCTTTCGATATTGGTTAATCAACACCCAGAGCCGCCTCAAGTCCTGCTTGGTAGGATGAACCTCGTCAGTCAGGCAATTGTCAAGCGCCCGGTTGAAATGGCCGATAACCCCAGGGTTCCTGGAAGTAAAATCTTTTGAAAAATAGGCGACCAGGGGAACGTAGCGGACAAAATGCGTCTGAAACGCCATTTGATAAGCTCCTTGGCGACGGACTGCATCGGCAAACGCCTTATCATCGGCCAGTACATGAGAAACCCTACCGGCGATCAACATCCTCACCAAAGCCTCCTGACTCCCAACTGAAACAGCGGGAATATTCCGTTGCATCAGCCAATACTGCTCATTCGAACCGAGGATGACACCCACCGACGAACCGTCCGGTTTGTGAGCGAACCTGCCATCGCGCAGGCTGTAAAAACTCCACCGCTCTAAAGCGAGAGGGTGCGTAGAGATTGAATAGGTATCGAGCTCAGGGTCGGGAATACTGAGAAAAAAGCCGTCGGCTTTTCCGCTTTTGACCAATGCCCGGTTCCGCTTGCGCGGCGCCACGGCGATAGCGTAATCACGATCAAGCTTGTTAAAAACGCAAGCCAGGGTTTCTGGCGTACGACCGCTTAAGCCCGAACTCTCCATAACCTGATACGGCGGGTGGACATGGGTTTGCAGCAGAACCGGAGGCAACTCAATCAGGTCGGCAAAAGCCCAAACCGGATTAAAGCCAAACACTACCGCCAGGACGCCCCTTACAATCCAGGTCAAGAAGCAGTCTCCACCTCCTGCATCCCAGAACCCACAGCGGGTCCGCCAACTTTGAAGAAACCAAGCGTATCGACCAATGTTTGTGCCTGATCGTCCATGGAATCGGAGGCCGCATTGGTTTCCTCGACCAGGGCGGCATTATGCTGGGTCATCTCATCCATCTGGGCGACCGATGCATTGATCTCATCAAGCCCCGACGCCTGCTCCTGGCTAGCCGATGAAATTTCCGAAATAATCGACGAGACTTTACGGGCCGCTTCGACGATTTCCTCCAGGGTTTCCCCGGCCTTATTGACCAACGACGCCCCCGCCTCCACCTGCTGGTTCGAATTGCCGATGAGATCCTTGATCTCCTTGGAAGCTTCGCCCGAACGCTGGGCCAACGACCGCACTTCCTGAGCGACCACGGCGAAGCCTTTGCCCGCCTCACCGGCACGGGCCGCCTCGACAGCGGCGTTCAACGCCAAAAGATTGGTCTGGAACGCAATTTCGTCAATCATTCCGACAATATTGGAAATTTCTTCCGCCGAACTGGTGATTTTATCCATCGCTTCAACCGCATCACGCACCACTTGACCACCCCGGTCGGCTGTGGTGCTGGCATTTTCCGCCAATGAGGTGCCCTGTTTGGCGTTGCGGGCGTTCTGCTGAACGGTGGCGGTCAACTCTTCCATGGCCGCAGCCACTTCTTCAAGGCTCGAAGCCTGCTCCTCGGTGCGAGAAGCCAGGTCGGTCGATCCTTGCGAAATCTCCGAAGCTGCAAGCTTAACCGAATCGGCCGCATTGACCACATCGTTGACGATGCTGGAAAGCTTATCGGCCATTTGGTTGGAGTCCTGCTTCAAGCGGTCGAAACTCCCTTGATAATCGTTGACCATCCGCTTACTCAAATCACCGGACGCCATAGCCGACATAACCGAAACAGCCTCCCCTAGCCCAGTTTCGACAATTTCGACAAGACGGTTGATGCCGAGCGAAATCTGCTCGAAGAAGCCCGTCTTGCCATCAACCTCCAGACGTTTGGAGAAATCACCCGCTACAGCGGCCTCAACCACCGAAGCAACCTCTTCCTGAATCGCCAGTTGCTCCGTGAGATTGTCGATTTGAACGACCGTTCCCAGCCGGGTGCCACGACTGGAAATGACCGGCGTGACAATATTCTCAACCGTCATCCCGCCAATGACCGAGCGGGTCACCGTACCCGCCGAGAGATTTTCCAATGAACCTTTGCGCAACTTGTCATTGTTGTGCATCAGGTCGTAATCGGCCCCAATGGGGTCTTTGGCAGGGAAGTTTGGCAGAGCGGAGAGAACTTCATCGGCATGCTGGGCGATCAGGTTCCCACATGCCTTATTGACGAAGCTCACCTTATGGTCGTTGTCGATCATAATCACATTGGCATGGGCGCTATCGAGCGCCGTTTTAAGCGCCAGGGCATCGAGACTGACGATTGCCAACTGCGACAAAGCATTGGCCATTTGGCCGACCTCATCGCTTCGCTGGTCGTCAACGATTGAAATATTCTCCTCACCATCGGCAAGCGCACTCATCGCCCCCGTGATCCGCCCGATAGGCCCGGCGATTCCGCGCGTTAGAATAAGGGCGAAGAAGACTGCCGCAATAACCAAAACAATAATGGAAACAACGACAACGATGGTAACGCGACTAAGAGCGGCCTGCTTGACCTCCTGAGTTGCCTTGACGATTGCAGCCAGTTGGCCTTCCAGTTTTTCCGCGGCGCTCTCAAATTGCTCGATAACTTGCCGGGGTTCGCCGCTCACTTCAATGGCACGCGCCTGATTGACCGTGAGATAATTGCGCATCAGGGTAATTTGCTGGCTGGCGAACTTTTCGCTCCAGGTTTTGTAGGCCCCGGCCATTTCTTTGACCAGCCCATCCAGCGTCGGCTTACCGACCGCCAAGCCAGATAGCGTCTGGTAGTGATTATTGGTTAACGGAGCCATATCGTTATATTGCACCAAGCCCACTCGGTCGCCGGTCAGCAGATAAAAAGACAGCCCTTCCCGCTGCTTGAGAAAGGCCTTCTGATATTGCTGATAGGCCGTACCCAAAGCACGCCCCGCCTCACTCTCTTCATCCGCCGTTTTAATATCGTTTAGCGAAGTAAATAAAACAATCGCCATAACAATGGTGATGGCGATTAGAAGCGAGAAGCTCGCCGCCAGTTTCTTGGCGATACTGAGGTTTTGAAAGAAACCCATTTTTTGTTCCTTTTCGCTAACGCGAGGAGAGGATTAGGGTCGGATCGGTTTAGGTTGAATCACTTAGTGATTCGGCCTGAAGCGTCAATCCGCTCCTTTATCAAATAGTTAGAGGGCGATTCACGGATGAGGGCGATCCATAAAATGGGTCACCCTCATCCGATCGCACTCTAGCGCCGCCGCTGGAGTTCCGTCAGGTTATACTCAACCGTGATCGCGCCAATCGGCTGGCTGGCGTTGTCGGCAATGGTCAGATTGACCTGGGCGCGCCATGTACCGCTTCCTTTGTGAAACTCGGCTTCATCGACGAAGACGGCATCGGCGCCATTGGGAAAGGTTTTCTGAAACTTCCCTTCGTCGCCCTGCCAGAAGTCAGACGTAATGGCGCTTTGCCCCACGTTGAGGCCGCGGTTATCCATGACGAATATTTCCGTATAGAGCCCGGCGGAGGCGGCTTGGATTTGGGTCAAATAGCTGGAAAGCGGGTTGCTCAAAGTGGCCGCGATTAATGGCTGATCGCTTTCCTTCCGCTCAGCACGCCATTGCTTGTCGAGTTTATCGACCTCCGCCTGATCTATCGAAGCGTACTTCTTGTTTTGGGCGACAATGGAAATACCGACGACGGGGTTTTTCAGCCACTCTCTAATGGACGTGATTTCCCCTTGGTCGACCAAGGAGGTCGGGGGAGGACTATCCTGTCCATTGACCGAGGAAACGGGGGCGGCGAATACCGCCAAAAACAAGAGCAAGCCGAAGCGAATACTGTGGGACATATTTCGCCTCTCCATGAAATTCTTCCTTAAGGATATTGCACCTTTTAGTCGTGCAACTTTCTTTCTTAGGTCATTGAGAGTACACGAAAATTAGTTCAAAATCTATATCAAGAACCGGGTCCTAATGGTCCCTTCGATGGCTGAAAGGTCCTTTCGTATACCAAGGCCGGACTCCACCTGCCCGTCGACATCGACCACCACATAGCCAATTTCGCCATCGGTGCGGAGGTACTGACCGGCGATGTTAAGGCTTCGTTTTGAGAAGACTTCGTTGATTGACGACAGTACGCCGGGTACGTTGCGGTGGATATGCAGGAACCGTGTGACATCTTTGTGGGTCGGCAGAGAAACCTCGACGAAGTTGACCGCTCCAAGGGTCGAACCGTCATCTGAATAATGCGCCAGCTTCTCGGCCACTTCGTTGCCGATATTGGCCTGAGCTTCCTGAGTCGAGCCGCCCACATGGGGCGTTAAGATCACATTGTCCATACCGCGCAACGGACTTTCAAACTCTTCCTTGCCTGAGGCGGGCTCCTTGGGGAAAACATCGACGGCGGCCCCCGCTACATACCCATCCTTCAAGGCCGCCTCCAGCGCGTCAATCACCACCACGTTACCACGCGAGGCATTGATCAGATGCGCTCCTTTCTTCATGGCGCGGATTTCCGTCTCGCCAATCAAATCAACCGTTTGAGGCGTCGCGGGAACGTGCAGACTGACGAAATCGGACACCGCCAACACCTCTTCCTGCGAGCCCAACTGCTGGGCATTGCCAAGCGGCAACTTGGAAACGATATCGTAAAAAACCACTTTCATGCCCAAGGCTTCAGCGAGAACGGAAAGCTGCGATCCGATATGGCCATAGCCGATGATGCCAAGCGTTTTGCCGCGCACCTCATGGGAGCCGTCCGCCGTCTTGCGCCACTCGCCGCGATGGGCCTGCATGGACTTGGCGAAGGTGCCCCGCGCCAGCATGATCGCCTCGGCCAGCACCAACTCGGCCACCGAGCGGGTATTGGAATAAGGGGCATTGAAAACCGGGACGCCCTTATGGCGCGCCGCGTTAAGATCGACTTGATTGGTGCCGATGCAGAAACAGCCAATGCAGAACAGCTTGTCCGCCGCGTCCAGAACCCGCGACGTCAGCTTGGTCCGCGAGCGGATACCGACCATATGGACACCCTTGATCTTCTCGACCAGTTCGTCCTCGTCCATGGCGGCAGGCAACAGCTCCACATTGCCATACCCCTGGCCTGCAAAGGTATCCACCGCGTTTTGGTGAATGCCTTCCAGCAGAAGAATATTGATCTTGTCTTTTGAGAAAGAAAGCTTGCTCATGGTTGGCGGTTCCCTGGGCCTGAGATAAATCTCGCCAACCATAAAACGATTGGCGCCAGGGCCCAAGCGTTGTGAGCGAGACAGACGACAAATAAAACACGCCCAGATTGCCCGTTGCTTAAAATACGTCCCACCCCGTATCATGAACCAAAATCAGGAAAAAAATTCAAAGGTCTAGGGTGGCTTTGAACACGCAGCTCAATTTCTCTTTCTCAGGCGCATTCACCGATGCAGCCGAGGAAACCGAATACCGAAACGCAACCTGGAGCGAATTTTCGGCCCAATGGCGACAGCCGCTTCTGGCGGGCGCGGTTCTTTTTGTCATTGCAGGAATTACCGACTATCAGGTTCTCGGCTTCACCCCGGAAGGGCTCACCCTTATTGCAGCCCGTTGCATTGTCTTTTTCACCATTGCCCTCATCGGTTTTTTAACGACCCGCAATCGGCGTCTTATTCTTTTCGACGGGCTAACCTTCATGGTGGAACTGTTTGTCGTCGTTATTTTGCTTTTTGCAATTTCAGCAAAAGCCGACGACATAATGTTTCATCTCCCCGCCTCTCTCCTCTTCGTCATTATTTTTTATATATTCGTTCCCGGACGGCTGGCGCCGACGATTTTAGCCTCCGGCCTGCTTAGCATTGGTTTTCTCGTTATTGCTCAGCAAGTCTTCGCCCTCACTCCCCGCGCAATGGTCTCCTACACAATGCTATTTGCCGCCGCCAACCTATTGGGCGCATTCCAGGCGAAACGCCACGCCGTTCTCCGGCGCGCCGATTACAAAAAAAGCCGCATTCTGGAAGATGAAGTAAAAAAACGCGAAAAGGCTGAAACAGCCCTCCGATCAGCCAAAAAGGGATTGGAAAAAGACGTTGAGGAGCAGTCGTCACAACTTCAGGAATCCAGAGAAAGGATGAGCGACGTCGCGGAAACCCTTTTCGACTGGATTTGGGAAATGGACGAGGAATACCGTCTCACCTACATGTCCGAACGGTTTTTCTCTATTTACGGGTTCAACCGCGAGCAGGTTATCGGGACCACCCGTTGGGCCAATCTGACTGAAGACTGGATCGAAAAAAACCGGGAAACCTGGGACAGGCATAGGGCGAGACTTCGTCACCACGAACCCTTTTCAGGCTTTGAATGCCAAGCCTACGACGTCCAGGGAAATCGATATTACTGTGAAGTGAACGGGAAACCCGTATTCGATTCCGACGGAGCCTTCAAAGGCTACCGGGGAGCCGGGTCGGATATAACAAAACGGAAAACCGCGCAAGTGGCGGCACAGGAAAGCGAACTCCAGTTCCGCCGCATTTTAGAGCACAGCCCGGTCGGGATCGGCATTTCAAGAGTTTCCGATGGAGAAATCCTATTCGGCAACAAAATCCTCGCCGACATGTACGGTGTTTCTTCCGAAAATCTCGTCGGTTTTAAATCCAGCTCAATATGGAAACACCCCGAAGAACGGGAACATTTCTTAAAAACGTTCAAGGAACGAGGTTTTGTTTCTCCTCAAGAGGGTGAAGCTCTCAGAGTGGATGGGACATCCTTTTGGGCATTGGTTTCCTGGTACTCATTACGCTTCCAGGGGGAAACATGCATCCTTTTCTGGCTGGTCGATATCGATGGTCTAAAACGAACGGAAATCCAATTATCCCAAGCCAAAACGGAAGCGGAAAAGGCCAACAAAGCAAAATCCCAATTCCTGGCCCAAATGAGCCATGAACTCAGAACGCCGCTCAATGCGATCATCGGCTTTTCCGATGTCATGCGAAATGAGACGTTCGGTCCCCTCGGCGGCGAGAGTTATACCAGCTACGCCGAACATATCCATTTTTCCGGTCAACACCTTTTGCGTCTGATCGAAGAAATTCTCGATATTTCCAAAATCGAAGCCGGAAAAATGGAACTCTACATAGAAAACACCGACCTAACCAACCTCCTGGACGAAGTCGTCTCCACGGCGACGCCGCTTATTGAAAAAAACAACAACCAATTCTCTGTCCAAATCAATGATTTAGTTGGCTCCATCGAAACCGATTCGACGAAACTGAGCCAAATTCTGCTCAACCTGCTGAGCAATGCTGGCAAGTTTACGGGAAACGGGACGATCACCTTCAGCGTAACAATCGAATGCCCAAGAGAAAGACCGCTGATCGCTTTCAAAGTGACCGATACGGGATGCGGCATGTCGGAAAAGGATATGCAATATCTCTATATCGATTTTCAGCGGATCGACTCAATGATTGCCCATGCGGTCGAAGGAACCGGCCTGGGCCTGGCCATCAGCCGCCGACTGGCTGAAATGCTAGGCGGCGATATCGCCGTTCAAAGCACCGTTGGTGAGGGTTCCACCTTCACCCTTCGCATCCCGGCATAAAAAAAGGCCGCGCCGTTCGGGGCGCAGCCTTTTTTTAGGTTTGTCTCGGCTTTTAGAAGCGGAGCGGTTCGGCGCGGAGGACGTGGCTCAGTGCGCGGACCTTTTCAAGAACCGTTTCGCTGACCGGCTCGTCGACCTGCAACAGCGCCAGCGCTTCACCGCCGGATTCATTGCGGCCCAGGTGGAAGGTGGCGATATTGACACCGTTGTCACCGAGCGTCGAACCCAGGTCACCGATCAGGCCCGGCTTGTCTTCATTGGTCAGGAAGAGCATGTGCGGGCCAACTTCGGCCTCAACGGGGATGCCGTTGATTTCGACCAGACGCGGCTTACCGGCGAACAGGGTGCCGGAGACGCTGCGGGTCTGAGATTCGGTGGTCACGGTGAGTTTGATCAGCGTGTTGAATTCTTCGCTCTTGCCCTTGGTGGTTTCCGAGATGGTGACGCCCCGCTCTTCGGCAATGGCCGGAGCCGAGACCATGTTGACCTCTTCCATCATCGGCGAAAGGATACCTTTCAGCACCAGCGCGGTCAGCGGCTTGGTGTTGAGCTCGGAAACCGGGCCTTCATAGGCGATTTCAATGGACTTCAGGCCGCTCTGGGTGATCTGACCGGCGAAGCTGCCAACCTGTTCGGCCAGCCCCATGTAAGGCGCCAGTTTCGGTGCGTCTTCGGCTGAAACGGAGGGCATGTTGAGCGCATTGGTCACCGCGCCGTCGAGCAGGAAGTCGGCAATCTGCTCGGCGACCTGAACAGCCACATTGACCTGAGCTTCAGTGGTCGAAGCGCCGAGGTGCGGGGTGGCGATGACGTTCTCATGACCGAACAGGATGTTTTCTTTGGCCGGTTCCTGAGCAAACACGTCAAAGGCCGCACCGGCGACCTTGCCGCTGTCGAGCGCCGCTTTCATGGCTTCTTCATCGACCAGACCGCCACGGGCGCAGTTGATGACGCGAACGCCGTCTTTCATCTTGGCGATGGCTTCGGCGTTGATGATATTGCGTGTGCTGTCGGTCAGCGGGGTGTGCAGGGTGATGAAGTCGGAACGGGCGAACAACTCATCCAGCTCAACCTTCTCAATGCCAATCTCCTTAGCCCGCTCTTCGGTGAGGAAGGGGTCGTACCCGATGGCCTTCATCTTAAGGCCCATGGCGCGGTCGGCAGCCGTTGCGCCGATGTTGCCGCAACCGATGACGCCGAGGGTTTTACCCATCAGCTCAACGCCCCTGAACCGGGATTTTTCCCATTTGCCCGCATGGGTGCTTTCATTGGCCTGCGGGATCTGACGGGCCAGAGCCATCATCATGGTGATGGCATGTTCGGCCGTGGTGATCGAGTTGCCGAACGGCGTGTTCATCACAACCACACCCTTAGCCGTCGCGGCTTTTTTGTCGATGTTGTCGGTGCCGATACCGGCGCGGCCAACCACTTTAAGATTGGTGGCGGCTTCAAAAATTTCTTCGGTCACTTTGGTCGCCGAACGGATCGCCAGACCATCGTATTCGCCGATGCAGGCTTTCAGCTCTTCCGGGCTCATGCCGGGTTTATAGTCAACGTCGAGACCACGGGCCTTGAAGATTTCTTCGGCCTTGGGGCTCATCTTGTCGGAAATCAGAACCTTGGGCATTGCAATATTCCCTTGTCTGTCAAATTTGGAAAATAAAACCTCCACCAAAAAGCGCGTCATTCCGGGGCTCCGAAGGAGAACCCGGAATCCAGAGCAAGCGACAGTGTGCTTGATCCCCTGGATTCCGGATTCCGTCTAACGACGGCTCCGGAATGACGAGACAGTGGATTGTCTCTTACTTGTATTCGGCTTCGACCTGCGCCGCGGCCCAATCAAGCCAGGGGCACAGAGCTTCAAGGTCGCTTTGCTCGACCGTGGCGCCCGCCCAGATGCGCAAGCCCGCCGGAGCGTCACGATAAGCGCCGATGTCGTATGCAACGCCTTCGTCGTCCAGCAGAGTGACCATCTTCTTGGCCGCAGCCGCCTGATCGTCGGCGGAAAGTGCGGTAAACCAAGGAGCCACCACCTTCAAGCAAACCGAGGTGTTGGACCGGTTGGCTTCGTCTTCAGCCAGGAAGTCGACCCAATCGGTTTTGGCAGCCCAATCGGCCAGAACGGCGAGATTGCCCTTGGAGCGTTTGAGCAACGCGTCCAGACCACCGATGCCTTCGGCCCAGTTGAGGCCATCAAGCGCATCTTCCACGGCAAGCATGGAAGGCGTGTTGATGGTCGCGCCGGTGAAGATACCGCCAATGATCTTGCCGCCTTTGGTCATGCGGAAGATTTTCGGAAGCGGCCAGGCCGGGGTGTAGGACTCAAGCCGTGCAACAGCGCGCGGAGACAGCACGATCATGCCGTGCGCCCCTTCACCGCCCATGACTTTCTGCCAGGACCAGGTGACCACATCGAGTTTGGCCCAGTCGACATCCATGGCGAAAACCGCCGAGGTGGCGTCGCAAATGGTCAGGCCTTCACGATCCGCGGCAATCCAGTCGCCGTTGGGAACGCAGACGCCCGAGGTGGTGCCGTTCCAGGTAAAGACCACGTCGCGGCTGAAATCGACTTGGCTGAGGTCGGGAAGCTGGCCGTAGTCGGCGGTGAAGGTCCGAACGTCTTCAAGCTTCAACTGCTTGGTGACGTCGGAAATCCAGCCGGAGCCGAAGCTTTCCCAGGCCAGCATGTCGACCCCACGCTCACCCAGAAGCGACCAGAGGGCCATTTCGACCGCACCCGTATCGGATGCCGGTACGATGCCGACCAGATAATCCTCGGGAATACCGAGCATCGCCTTGGACTTGTCGATGGTTTCTTTGAGCTTGGCCTTGCCGATTTTGGCGCGGTGAGACCGGCCGAGAGCGGCGTCTTTTAAGGCTTCAAGAGAATAACCGGGGCGCTTGGAGCACGGACCGGAAGAGAAATTCGGATTGGCCGGACGGGTGCCCGGCTTAGCAATGGTATCTGTCATAAGGTTTTTACTCCCATCCTTACAGATGGGCGCGACCCGTTGGGGGGTCGTGGCCCGCAGCGTTTGTACGGGCGCTTTCATGCAGAGTCAATTAGAGAAACCGTTGATCGGACAGAATTTCCCACCCCCTGTAGAACTCGTCTATTTCCTTCACTTTCGCGTGAATTAACAAGATTCACCCATACGGGTGATGAAACTGTCATATTTCGTCCCCATACTCTTCGCATATGCAAAAAAACATGGCGGACAAAAAAGACCGCCTAAAAGATCCTTCGCCGTTGGGTCTAAATAACTTGCTCCCTATTACGCTGCCGATAGGTGGCGCACCGAATAGAGGGAACGAAAATGCCAAAACCTGAATCTTATATTTTCATGCAGACTAGCCGCTTCGATCTGCTCAAAAAGTCTCTCATGCAAGACTTGCCTGTCACTGGGATTAAAGGTCTGGACCGGGACCACCGCGAAATTCTAGAAGAATTCGTCCATATTCAGACCCCAATGGAAAACTTTCGCCTTGGGAAAGGCAAGGAAGCCGACTGGCGGGCCGTCGCCAAGCTTCTCGCGCGGCTGGAACGGCACAGCAAGCACCATTTCGCCGGCGAAGAGGCCTATCTCGAAAAAATCAACAGCCCCCACCTGCTGGCCCATAAGGCCCAGCATCAGGAATTCATCGATCGGATCGTGGCTTATAAACAGGTTTTGGCGAACAAAGACGAAGCTAAAATCTTCGGTCTAAAATACGACCTGTTCAATTGGCTCCACGAGCACATCAACACGATGGATTCGGAAATCAATCAGGAAACCAGCAAGCTGCCGTTTTGGAAAAACGCCGCTAAGGGCGCCTCCCTGTTCCCGTTCGACTTGGCCAGCTAGGGTCAGGACCCTAAACCGTAAAATTAACGGGGGTTTTGGCGTCGCCACTCGACAGGGTGGATAAACTCCATCCCCCATATCCCTCTTTTCCCGCTCTTAGCGCTATCCTGATAAGACATGTATTTCAGCGAGGTTGATGGGTCGGCAACGGCCCACCCCTGATCCACCATCAGCATGTTGAGATCAGTCTTGCCCACATAACAGGTGGCCAGCACCAAACCATCCGGGTTCTTGGTATTGCCTTCGCAGCGGACTTTTTCGCGCATCAATCGTTCGAGCAGAAAACTCGCAGCGTAGCGTCCACAGAGGAAATAGCGTCCACTGGGATGCTTACAGGTTTGTCCCAGTTCCGGCGCATCAATCCCTCTGAGGCGAACCCCGACGCCTCCTTGACAAGACCGGCTGCCACGCCGTCCGCCGATATAGATCGTATCGCCGGATTCGACACATGCTTTCCCCTCTAGGTCTGCGCCAACCGTTTCGACAGGCGCCCCCATAGACAAGGCGACAATCACCGACAACAAGCGAAACATAAAAAAACACCCACCTCTTATTTCTTTCTCCGGGAGTATTCTACCGGCAAAACGTTGATCGGAGATTTACGCTCCCACCTTCCCCTCATCCCTCACCTTCATGTACTATTCGCGCCATGCAAAACATCCTGCGTGTCCTCCTTGTGCTTCTCTTTGGCTGGCTCTTTTATGAAGGCGTCAGCGGGCTCGTGGGCGATTCCGGCGGCATCAGTCAACGCCGAATCGGCCTCGCCATCGGCGCTATCGCCTTGGGAGTCGGCTTCATCGTCATTCGCCAAAAGGGGCACGACAAGCGCCGGGAAAAACGACGGCGCCAAACATCTTCCCCCCCCACCCGATTACTGAGGTTTCGAAGTAAAAAGTAAAAGAACACAAGCCTCCTCAGCGTTGAAAATCTTGACTTTTATTATATTTGAGGTAGAACAGTTCTAATTAAAATAGAACGGCTTGCTCTCGTGATTTACGCACCTATCGAATGGACCGAGGAATTGACTCTCGGTTTCACCCAAATCGATGAGGACCACAGAACTTTGGTTCAGATGGTCAACAATGTCTTCCTCGGCGTCTGCGCACGACTGGATAACGATATCCTGTCAACGGCATGCGACGATCTGATCATTCACACGCAGGGGCATTTCCTCAGAGAAGAATTGGCCATGGAGCGCCACTTCTACTCGGGCCTTGACGATCACAAATCCGAACATGCCGAGTTGCTTGACGCTTTGGGTGGTGCGTTAAAAACAATCATCACCATTTCAGATGCGGACCAGTTTCATAAAGCCCAGCAATCTCTCGGCTCCTGGCTAACCGAACATATTGTCGGGCAGGACAAACAGACGGTTGATTTCATTCTCGCCCACAATGAGCCGCAAGTCGCTTAGCCTGCGATCAGATTAGAGGCCGAAGTACCAGGGCCCGACCAGGGTAAAGACCAACCACATAAAAATAACCAGCGGCGCACCGCCTTTAACGAAGTCGGAGAAGGTGTAATGGCCGGGCCCCATGACCAGAAGGCTCGTCTGGTAGCCGATGGGCGTGGCGAAGGCGCAGTTGGCGGCAAACACCAAGGCGACGGCGAAGACCATGGGGTCGACCCCCAACTCCCGCGCAATATCCACCGCAATAGGCGCAAACAACACGGCGATAGCCTTGGCCCCGATGATATTGGTCAGGATCGCCGTCAGCAGGAAGAACGCCGAAAGAATAACCGTCGGCCCGGCGCCTTCGAGAGCCGAGATGAGCAGGCGGGCGATATAGGCCGCCCCGCCTGTCTGATGCATGGCCGCCCCGAGCGCGAGCGCCGCCGGAATCATGGTGGCGATTTTAGAATCGATTGCTCGACTGGCCTGACGGATATTGAGCGCCCCCACGGCGATCATCGCCGCTGCGCCGGTCAAAGCGGAAATGACGATAGGCAGAAGCCCCGAAGCCGCCGAACCGACCACGGCGAGAAAGATCAACGAAGCTCGCCGCGCATGATCCAGCGCCGGAAGTTCGGAGGCCGACCATTCGAGCAACACGACGTCCCGATTATTGCGCAGCGCCGCAACGTCTTCCGGCTGACCTTTAACCAACAACACATCGCCCGGCATTAGGCGAATATCGGTCATCTGCGCCCGGATCATCCGTGAGCGGCGCTGAATGCCCAGCACGATACAGCGAGTTTTGTAGCGAAAGCCGATCATCTTGAGGGTCTGCCCAGCCATGCGCGAGGCGGGGGCGACCATGACTTCGGCCAGGGTGCGGTTTCCCGACATCCAGGGCTGTTGATGATCAACTGCCGCATCACCATCGCCCAGGTCGGGCATGAGGAGAGCTTGGTCTTTTTCCAACGCCTTGGTCAAAGACTGACGGGTTGCCGCCACTACGAGGATATCGCCCGGCTCCAAGACCACATCCTCAAACGGCGGCAAGATCGCCTCCTCACCTCGGTGAACCATGCGCACGGTCATGTCTTTAAGGCCTGGGAAAAGTCCGGCAACCGATTTTTTGCCGACCAGATGCGACCCATGGGTCACGTTGATTTGCGCGATAAACTGTTTCCCCGCCCCTTCCATCAGGGCGCTCACCATGGGCGCTCGATCCTTTAGCAGACCGGGAACGACAAGGATGGTAAAGGCCAAACCGGCCAGCGCCATAATGGTGCCCGGCACAGTGAAATCGAAGAATCCGAAAGGTTCCTCGCCCATACCGATCAGCGCCGAAGAAACCAGCAAGTTCGTGCCCGAGCCGATCAGCGTGGTCATACCGCCCAACACGGCAGCAAACGAAAGCGGCATCATCACCCGGCTGGCAGAATGGCCGAACCTCTCAGCCAACCCCTGCATGATGGGAATAAAAATC
>CBDUMN010000010.1:0-54511 GCA_965368335.1 uncultured Rhodospirillales bacterium | reverse complement strand
AGAGAAGAAGGGTCTTGAGGACCTGAAGGACCTCGCCGAAGGCGCTGCCGGTGGCGAAACCGTTGTGGAAGAGGCCGTTGCTGCCGAACCGCAGATTGACGATCTTGGTCGTTCCTATGCGACCGGCAAGCGGAAAGACGCCGTCGCCCGTGTGTGGATTAAGCCGGGTTCCGGCAAAATCACCGTCAACGGCCGCGAAGAAAACGTCTACTTCGCCCGTCCGGTTCTGCGGATGCTGATTGCTCAACCCTTTGAAGTTGCCGAACGTGTCGATCAGTTCGACGTCGTCGCGACCGTTAAGGGCGGTGGACTGTCCGGTCAGGCTGGCGCCGTGCGTCACGGTATCTCCAAGGCGCTGACCCTCTACGAACCGGGACTTCGTCCGGCGCTGAAGAAGGGCGGCTTCCTGACCCGCGACAGTCGTGTCGTCGAGCGTAAGAAATACGGTAAGCGCAAAGCCCGTCGGAGTTTCCAGTTCTCCAAGCGTTAAGCTTATTGCTTGCAAAAAAAACAAAAAGGTCTGCCAAATGGTGGGCCTTTTTTTGTTGTGCTGCAATCGGTTGGTTCTCGCCCTAGAGCCGACATGTCAGGGGCGACTAATCAAGCGATGGCCTTTTTGCTATTGAGGGGAGTTTTTGCCACGGTTGCTTTTTGCTTGATTGGGTGCCTTTTTCCGATACTGTTTTTCTAGCAGTGTAGAGTATCATAAAAATAACAAGTAGCTGCATCTTGATTTCTTTGTATCACAATGTAAAGTTGTGATTGATCTTGTGGTTCCTCGCAGCTAAAGGGACTGCTTGAGGGCAAAAAATAGAAAAAAACGGGGCAAGCGGCCATGATGAAAAACATCAAGATTTCCACCAAGGTTTTCAGCGGTTTCGGGGTTGTTCTGGCTCTGTTGCTGATCATCGCAGTCGTTGGGTTTTCGAGCCTGAACGGTGCGGGCGACAATTTCACCGACTATCGGAACCTTGCGCGCCAGACTAACGAAGCGGGACGCGTTCAGGCCAATATGCTGATGACCCGGATGTTCGTTAAGAACTACATCATAAGCGCCAGCGAAGAAAATACTAAGGGTGTTCATGAGCGCGCCAAGCTGACTTCCGACCTGATCCCAGGCATGAAAGAGCTGACCGCCAATCCTGACTTCCTCAAGATCATCGAGAAAGTCGAGGGTCAGTTGAATGCCTATGTCGGTCATTTCGAGGAAGCGACCAAGAAGCAGGCAATGCGTAACGAGCAGGTTGCCATTCTTGATTTCACCGGCCCCGCGATGGAGGAAAAACTCAGCCAAATTATGGAGAGTGCAAATGATGATGGCGATGCCGAAGCGGCCTACCGCGCTGGCATGACGTTGCGTAATTTGCTCTTGGCACGTCTTTACGTCACTAAGTTTCTGGTTGAAAACGATCAGCCATCCGTTGATCGGGTGATGAAAGAGATGGCTGAAATGGACGAAAACCAGAAAACCATGCTGAGCACTCTTCAAAACCCGACCCGCCGTCAATTGGCTACTGAAGTTGAAGATTTGCATCAAAAATACGTCCCCGCCTTTCAAGCGACTGTCAAAGCGATCACTGAGCGCAACGCGATCATCAAGGAACAACTGGACCGTATCGGCCCGCTTGTTGCTGAGGAAACCGAAGACCTGAAGCTGGCGATCAAGGCTCATCAGGATGAGTTGGGACCGAAAGCGGCGGCCAATATCAGTCAGGCCATCACCATGACGGCGATCATTTCGGTTATCGCTGTGGTTATCGGTATTGCGGCGGCCTTCCTCATTGGCACCGGTATTTCCCGACCGATCGTTAGCATGACCGATGCGATGACCAAGCTGGCGGAAGGCGACAAGGAAACAGAAATTCCCGCCCAGGATCATAAAGACGAGGTGGGCTCCATGGCTGCCGCGGTTCAGGTCTTTAAGGAAAATATGATTAAGGCCGAACAGTTGGCTGCCGAGCAGGAGAAGGAGCGGGCCGGACGCGAAGCGCGCGCCAAGGCTGTCGACGAGTTGACCAAAAACTTCGACAGCGAAGTGGGCACCGTCATCGAAACTGTTGCTGCCGCCTCGACCGAAATGGACTCGACGGCGACTTCTATGTCGGCAACCGCCGAAGAAACCAGTCGTCAGGCCGCTTCTGCCGCATCGGCTTCGGAGCAGGCTTCGGCCAACGTGCAGACCGTGGCATCGGCCGCCGAGGAGCTTTCCAGTTCGATCTCGGAAATCAGTCGTCAGGTTGCCCAGTCGTCGTCCATCGCCTCCAAGGCGGTCGATCAGGCTTCGACCACGCATGATACGGTTCAAGGTTTGGTTGCCTCGGCTGCAAAGATTGGCGAGGTGGTTCAGCTGATCACCGATATCGCCGAACAAACCAACCTCTTGGCGCTGAACGCTACGATTGAGGCAGCCCGCGCTGGCGATGCTGGCAAAGGCTTTGCCGTTGTGGCTTCCGAGGTCAAGAATTTGGCCAACCAGACCGGTAAGGCAACTGAGGAAATCGGGGGTCAGATTGAGGGTGTGCAGAAGCAGACCGAAGAGGCTGCCGAAGCCATCGAAGCGATTAGTAAGGTGATTAGCGAGATCGATGAAATCGCTTCCGCCATTGCTGCTGCCGTTGAGCAACAGAACGCGGCAACCAACGAGATCGCCCGAAATGTGGAGGAAGCTTCCACCGGCACTTCGGAGGTTTCGTCCAACGTTGCAGGCGTCACCCAGGCGGCCAACGAAACTGGACAAGCGGCAGGTACTGTCCGTGAAGCGGCCAAGGATCTGGCCAGCCAGACCGAAGCTCTCAAGGGTATCGTGGACAAGTTCCTGACCGACGTACGCGCTGCATAGAGTAGCGCTCAAGCTAAAACAAAAAAGAGGCCCGCCGGTTTTGGCTGGCCTCTTTTTCTATGGTGCAAAGAAGGCGATTTAAAAGAGCAGGCTTCTCAATCGATGGTCTCTGTTGTTCCAATTTAGTTTTTGACAGTGGTCAATGTCGGAATGTGGATTCTTCAAAATATTCGTGGGTAACTTTTATTTGTGACGAGATGAGCAGCAACCTTATGAGCCACCATTCGATACGTCCACGCTGGGCTGTTGCCCTTGCTGTTTTTGCCGGAATATTCGGCCTCTTAACCCTTAAATCGGGTGGGGAGGTGTTGTTCGTGGATGGCGTCGGGCGTAAAGCCGCCGGCAATTATGTTCCTTTTGTTGTTTGGTTTAACTTCTTTGCCGGGTTTGCCTATCTTTTGGCGGCTGTGGGTCTGTTTCTATGGAAGTCTTGGGTTAAGCCGCTGGCGTTTACAATTGCGGCCCTGACTCTCGTTGTGTTTGCTGCCTTCGGTCTTCATATTTTTATGGACGGGCTTTATGAAAACCGAACGATTGGCGCAATGACGCTTCGGTCTATCGTTTGGCTCGGTATTGCGTTCGCAGTCCGCCGAAAAATATAGGGTCAGGAGCAAACCCTGGCTGCGGGTAAAAAAAGGGCCGTTTGCTCATATAACAAACGGCCTTTGAATGGTTTGGGTTTATCAAGCACGCCGGTATCGGCGGGCTTTTTTCGTATTACTGTTTGCGATCTATTCCGCCGGAACGGTTGGCATTTTCATACCCGCCACATCCTGCATCATACGGATGACCTGGGTGCTATAGCCGTATTCGTTGTCGTACCAGACGTAGAGCACCAAGCGCTCGCCATCGACGATGGTTGCTTGGGAGTCCACCACGCCAGCGTGGCTCGAGCCGACCATGTCTGTGGAGACCAGTTCGGTCGAGGCGGTGTAGTCGATTTGATCCTGCATGGGAGAATCAAGGGAAATACCGCGCAGGTAATCGTTGATCTCGTCCTTGGTGGTCTCCCGACCCAAATTGAGGTTCATGATCGCCATGGAGACGTTGGGGGTTGGCACGCGAACAGCGTTGCCTGTCAGTTTACCTTTGAGCTCAGGCAGGCATTTGGCGACGGCGCTGGCCGCTCCGGTGCTGGTCAACACCATGTTGAGCGGTGCGCTGCGGCCGCGACGGTCACCCTTATGATAGTTGTCGATCAGGTTCTGATCGTTGGTGTAGGAGTGGATGGTTTCCACATGACCGCTGTTGATGCCGAACTCGTCGTTGATGGCTTTGAGCACCGGGGTTATGGCGTTGGTGGTGCAGGACGCTGCGCTAAGCAGGGTGTCCGACGGCCCGATATCGCCATGGTTGACGCCATAGACGATGTTTTTGACGCTGCCTTTACCGGGAGCGGTGAGAATAACCTTCGAGGCCCCCGGACATTTTGTGTGTTGGCCAAGCCCCTCTTCGTCGCGCCACATGCCGGTGTTATCGACAACCAGAGCGTTTTTGATGCCGTACTTGGTGTAGTCCACCTCGGCGGGGGAATTGGCGTAGATGACTTTGATGTAAACGCCGTTGGCGATAATCGCACTTTCCTCTTCATCGACCTTGATGGAGCCGTTGAATGCGCCGTGGATGGAATCGCGTCGCAGCAAGCTGGCGCGCTTTCTGAGATCGCCGTCTTTACCGCCGCGCACCACGATGGCCCGGAGGCGCATTTTGTTGCCGTCGCCGACCCGTTCGATCAGCATGCGGGCCAGCAAACGTCCGATGCGACCGAAGCCGTAGAGAACGATATCTTGCGGCTCATCGAGAATGCGGCCTTTCCCAGTGTTGATGCTCGCCAATTCTTTGTTGAGAAAGGCCGCGGGATCGTCGCCGTTTTGCATGAATTGGTGGCACAGCTTACCCAGATCGACCCGAGCCGGGGCCAGGTCCATTTTCGTCATCGCCTGCACCAGTTCCAAGCTCTTGCTGATGTCGAGTTCTTCGCCGACCATTTGAAGGGCGTAGCGGTGGGCTTTGATGATGTCGATGGTTGAATGGTTGAGGATGCGGCGGCCGAAAATTCTGATCGTCACACCGTTTTCGCGGTAAAGCTGACCGACCAGCGGTATCATCTGTTCAGCGGAACTTTGTTGCTCTTTCCACTTTGCAAAGTGTTCGGCGCTCGATTTCATCATGCCCAATTTCTCTAAGACCTAAAGTAAGTTCAAACCGTGATGCCTATCCAAAAGTGGTGGATATGAGCGCCCAAGAGAGTGGTCTCAATCCTACACAATCAGGTAGTTTGTGAATTCGGCTCAGAACATAGACAAACTGCGCGCTTAAGGGAACCGCGAACAGCGGAAAAATCCTGCTAAAATCGAATAAATATCGCTCAAAAGGACTTTTCGCGTCTTGGGGGTGGCTTACCAAGAGGGGAGGAGGGTTAAGCTCCGCAGCATTTCTTGAATTTCTTCCCCGAGCCGCAGGGGCATGGATCGTTGCGACCTACCTTTTCAACCCGACGTTGTTCGCCTTTGGGATTCATGGTGCAATCGGCAAAAACCCAACGGCCGTCTTCGCGTTTGAAGTAGGAAAGTTCGTGGTGAACCACCGGCCCTGATCCCGGCTCTTTATAACGGGCGACGAACTCCACCGAACCGGTTTCGTCTTTTTCGCCACCTTTTTCCGTCTTGCGAATTTCCAGGCCCAGCCATTTGGTGTTATCCGCGCTGGCCTCGAACTCCGCAACGTCGAAGTCGGCTTGCTGCTCAGTGGATAGGGTGTCTTTCAGATATTGTCCTTGGCCCAGTGTATGGGCGGTATAGCGAGACCGCATCAAGGTTTCGGCGGTGGGAGCTTGCTTGCCGTCAATGTAGGGTTGGCAGCAGGTTTCCAATAGCTGGCCGGAGCGGCAGGGGCAGGTGGTCATGGTCAAGACGTCCTAAGCTTGAATTCCGAAGAGGCCTTAAATAACCGTCCTGACGCAGTTTCGTCCATCGCTTTTTGCCGCATAGACCCCATGGTCGGCCCGATTGAGGAAATCGACGAAGGTAAACGGTGTTTCCGCTGGCATGGTTGCCGTTCCAAAGCTGCCGGTGAAATGGATGGCATTGTCTGCTTCGGGCAAAGAAACCGGGGTATCCTGCATATTGAGCCGCAACTTTTCGGCCAACTCCTCCGCACCGGATTGTTCGGTTTCTGGCAGAAGAACAGCGAACTCTTCTCCGCCCAGCCGTGCCGGAAGGTCGGTGGCCCGAATGCCTCCGGTGAGAATGTTAGCCGTGCAGGTCAGGACCATGTCGCCGACCACATGACCGTAGGTGTCGTTGATGTTTTTGAAGTTGTCGAGGTCGAGCACCAGCATGGAAAGGTCTTTTCCCGACCGGCGTTGACGCAAGATTTCATGTTCGAACGATTGAATCAGTTTTGTCCGATTTCCCAGCCCGGTCAGTGGGTCGTGGAGGGCCGCTTGTTCCAGTTCGCCAACGAGGCGTTTGATTTCCTGATCCTGCTTAAATTTTTCCGTAATGTCCGTATAGGTCGTCACGAAGCCGCCGTTGGGCATGGGAGCGCCGCGAATCTCGAGAACCGTGCCATCGCTGCGCTCACGGACAAACTGATGCGGTTCAAATTTTTTCGCTAGGGTCACCATTTCGGCAACCTTCTTTTCGGTATCAACGTCGCCATAATCGCCACGTTCACAGATATCGCGCACCACATCGGCAAAACTTGGCAGGTTATCTTTGAAAAGATGGCGAGAGTAGTCCTGAAGACGCAATACCTCCTCATTCCAGGCGATAACTTGAAGATCTTTATCAACAATGGAAACGCCACAAGGCAAATAGTCGAGAACGCGTCGGAGCCGCTCTAAATCTTTCAGCTCCTTTTCGCTTCTGCCGGACATGGATACTCCCTCGGTGGTGCGGTTCTTAGTTTTCTAACACGGATTTTATCGTGCCTGCCGGGTTGTATGCAATGCTTTCCGGCAATTCGCTTTTCACTGATAAACGCTTCCAATAGCGTTCACAAAAAGTTGTGACGGTGTGACTGGTTTGATTGGTCATAGGTGTTTTTAATCGGATGGAACGTGATTCAGAATATGGGGAATATGATGACCGCCTTACCTTACAATCGTTTAGTTCTTTTCGTCTTTCTCCTGCTGCCGCTGTTTGCCGCCCTTGGGACTGCTGCTGCCGGAGAGATCAATGCTTCGACGTTTGGTAAGGTTGCCATCGAGGGGACAGACCCCGTGGCCTATTTTACCGAAGGCCGCGCCGTTGAAGGCAAGAAGGCTCACGCCGTTGAGTGGCGCGGCGCCGTCTGGCGTTTTTCCAGTGAGGCCAACCGGAAAGCCTTTGAGGCCGAACCGGCCCGCTATGCCCCTCAGTATGGCGGATATTGCGCCTGGGCGGTCAGCCGGGGCTATTCGGCCAGCATCGACCCCAAAGCCTGGAAGATCGTCGATGATAAGCTTTACCTCAATTACTCGAAAAACGTTCAGAAAGACTGGCAGCAGGATATTCCGGGAAATATCGCCAAGGCCGATGCCAATTGGCCGAAGCTCCGGGCTGAGTTGGAGTAGGGGGGCTAAAAGATACCTGCGTCCAGTCCGGCGGCGACGGTAGCCCCTAGTTCTTGGCAGTTGTCGAGAAACTCCCGGCGGAACTCTCCACGGCAAATCAGCGGCTCACAGGCCGCTTCCCAGCGTAGTCCGGTGACGATGGTTTCAATGGCGCGTACCGTGCCTGTGCCGTCGTACATCCCGCGTACATAGAGCGCATAGGGTAGCCCCTGTTTTTTCTCTAGGCAGGGATAGTAGATGCGGTCGAAAAAGTCCTTTAGCGCGCCGCTCATATAGCCCAGATTTTCAGGTGTTCCGAGAATGATTGCATCGGTAGCCAACACATCTTCGGGTTTTGTTTCCAGCGGGTTGAGAATGGAGACCGCGATGTTTTCAATGTCGGGGTGTTGTGTGCCGAGCAGTACCGCATCCCGCAGTTTCATCAGGTTTGGCGAAGGTGCATGAGCGACAATGAGCAGTTTCTTTTTGTCCATGGTTTATCTTAACGGGTTTGCCAGTTAAAAGATAAGCCTTCCTTTGAGTTTCAACGGGTAGAGAACATGAGTGCGGAATTCTTGCTAACCTCCTTGGTTGTCGTTCTGGTGCCGGGAACCGGCGTGCTCTACACCCTGGCCTGCGGCCTGTCGCGGGGCGGTGCTGCAAGTGTTTCGGCGGCCTTTGGCTGCACGCTTGGAATTCTCCCCCATATTGCCGCCGCCGTTTTTGGGCTTGCCGCTCTATTGCATGCCAGCGCTTTGGCCTTTCAGGTCGTAAAATTTGCCGGTGTCGCCTATCTCCTCTATATGGCCTGGGGCGCCCTTAAGGAAAAAGGCGCGTTGTCGGTGGAAGAGAAGGTTGATCGTCGAACCTGGAGCCGAATCGCCATCAAGGGTTTCCTGATCAACATCCTAAACCCGAAACTTTCGATCTTCTTTCTGGCCTTCCTGCCGCAGTTCGTTCCAGCGCAAACAAGTGGCGCCGTTTGGCGGATGCTCGAGTTGGGCGGCGTCTTTATGGCGATGACTTTTGTCATTTTTGTCGGCTACGGTTTCGGCGCTGCGGCGGTCCGTCGGCATGTAATTTCCAGGCCGCGCGTTATGGCCTGGATGCGGCGGACATTCGCCGGCGCCTTTTTGCTGCTTGGCGGAAGACTGGCCTTGGCCGAGCGTTGAATTTTATTGCGTCGTTGCCCTCATCGGCGTATATCAGCGCCAGTTCAAAAAAGGAAACAGACCTATGATCTCGACCATCGCTCGACGCCGACGCGTCCGCCAGCATAGAATGATCTAACGCGCTAGGTTCGTGGTCTGTTTTTGATTCGGCGTCCCAAGCGGGGCGCTTTTTTTGTGGAAAGAAGGAAGTTTTACAATGTCGGACAAGGTGAAAGTCGCAATCGTCGGAGCCAGTGGCTATACGGGCGCTGAAACCATGCGTGTGCTGATCAATCATCCCCATACGGAGATTGTCGCCCTCACCGCCGACCGAAAAGCCGGAATGGGGATTGGTGAGGTTTATTCTCACCTTGAAGGTTTCGGCTTGCCTGATATGGTTAAGCTTGATGAGGTCGATTGGTCTGAAATTGATGTGGCTTTCTGCTGTTTGCCTCATGGGACCAGTCAGGAAACCATCCGTGAGTTGCCCAGCCACCTTAAGATCATCGACCTATCGGCCGATTTTCGGTTTTCCGATGTAGAAACTTATGCGGCCCTCTATGGCCATGAGCACTACGCCCCCGAGCTTCAGTCTGAAGCCGCCTATGGCTTGACCGAAATTAATCGGGAGCAAATAGCCAAAGCGCGGTTAGTGGCTTGTCCGGGGTGTTATCCGACTTCCGTGCAGCTTCCCTTGGTGCCCTTGGTCGAAAGCGGCAAAGTGCTGACCGAGGATATCATTATCGATTCCAAAACCGGTGTTTCCGGCGCCGGGCGGGCGGCGAAAGAGGGGATGTTGTTTTCCGAAGTGGGAGAGGGCATTCATGCTTACGGCGTGGCCACTCACCGGCATGGCCCGGAAATCGAGCAGGGCCTCGGTAAGGCGGCGGGGCGTAATGTGATCGTCAATTTTACGCCCCACCTGATCCCGATGAACCGGGGTATTCTCTCTTCCATCTATGTCAAAGTGGCGGAAGGGGAAAGCGCGGATTCTTTGCGGACCCATCTTGATGATTTTTATAAAGATGCGCCATTTGTGAGGATTGCGGCTAAGGGAGTCTCGCCGAAAACGCGGGATGTACGGGGCTCGAACCTCTGCGTGATTTCGGTTTTTGAGGACCGGGTTCCCGGCCGCGTCATCGTGCTTTCGGCCATCGACAACCTTACCAAAGGGTCTTCCGGACAGGCTGTGCAGAACATGAACTTGATGATAGGAATAGAGGAAACCATCGGGCTCAATCTGGTTCCTTTGTTCCCCTAAGGTCTGGCCCCATTGATCCGATTCATTCTGCGTGTTTCCTCGTTTGATCGGGTGTGATAACCTGAACTTTCCCAATAAGAATAACGCTCCTAAAAAGGAGTTAGAGGGAGGTTCAGGTGTCTCGAGAAGGCCTGGATAAAAATCTCTGCCAGGAAATTTGCGATCTTGTCGCCGACAAGGTTCCCTGTACGATTGGGATCGCCGATAATAACGAAAAGATTATTGCGTCTTCCGATCCGGGCTTGATCGGATGCACTCTTGATGGGGTGCGACGGATAACGTCGGGTCAGACTGAGCGACAGTCGATCAAACAGGAAGAGAGTGACGGACTTGAGGGACTTGGCGTTCCTCTGGCGCTTGAGAACGGTGATATCCTTTGCCTTGCTCTCCTTTCCGATAAGCAATCCGCCGAAGCTTTTGCGCCAATAGGGCAGGCCTATGCTCAGGGCTTGGTTGAGAGGAAAAGCCCGCTGGACGATGAGGCGGTCAAAGCGTCTCCATTATTCAAAGCCTTTTTTCAGCAGTCCTTCCAATTTGGCGGCCTTCTATCCGTGGAAGGCCGCAACCTGATGATCAATGATCGGGCGCTGGGATTCATGGGGGTTTCCGAAGAAGAGGTGCGGGGCAAGGTCTTTTGGGAAACCCAATGGATCGACCTTCAGATGAAAGGCGAAATCGACAAGGTCAAGAAGGCGTTTTTTGAGGCATGTAACGGCGAGCCTCAGCGGGTCGAACTCGTGCAGGACAGCGACGATACGGGCCGACTTATTTCAGATCTTTGGTTTAAGCCAGTGCCTGACAGCAGGGGGAAAGTCGCTTACGTCACTGTCGAGGTGCGCGACTACGGGCGATACAAAGCTGTTGCCGAAGAGTTGCGAAAAACACACCGTTTGCAGGAAGAGCGCATCAAGATGCGCACCGCTGATCTGGAAAAACAAATCAAAGACCGGCAATTGGCCGAGTTGTAGCTACGGGTTAGCGAAGAACGGTTCAAACAAATCGCCGAGGTTGCGTCCGATTGGTTTTGGGAGACCGATCATGAACACCGTTTTACCTATATTTCCGGACGTTTCTTTGAGATTTACGGCATCAATCCATCGAAGGTTATCGGTTTTAGCCGGAAGCAATTTGTCGGACAAAAAGGAATTGCAAAGGCGCCCGATGCCTGGAAACGGCATTTTGAAGACTTAGAGGCGCACCGGACGTTTTCTAATTTTGAGTATGAATTGACGACGGAGGGGGGAGAGCCGTTCATTCTCCAGTTGAGCGGTGTTCCGATTTTTGACGGCAGAGGCCGTTTTAAAGGATATCGCGGAGCGGGCCGGGACGTTACCAGCCAGCGGCGGACTGAGGAAGCGCATAAAGCTGCCGAGGAACGCTTTCGCGATATTGCCGAGACGGCATCCGATTGGTTCTGGGAAATGGGGCCGGATCTTCGCTTTAGCTACATTTCATCTCGTGGTTTTGAATCGATGAATGTCAGTTCGAAAGGTGTGCTGGGAAAAACGCGGAAAGAGGCGCTTGAAGACTTGGGGGCCAATCTGGACACACCTCAATGGATTCAGCATTTTAGGGATTTAAAGCAGCGTCTCCCGTTTAACAATTTTGAATATACGCTCCTCGACCGGAATGGAGAAAGGTGCTGGTTGACCATCAGTGGGAAACCTTTCTTTGCTGAAAACGGCGACTTCCAAGGGTATCGAGGAACGGCTCGCGATATTACAGAGTTGCGCGGTCGGGAAGAAGCTTTAAGGGAAAGCGAGGCTCGCCTTAGCGACTATGTGGAAACGGCGTCCGACTGGGTCTGGGAAATGGATGCCACCCTCCACTTTAGCTATTTCTCAGAAAGAATTCGTGAGATTCTTGGGGTTCCGCCGGAATTCACTCTTGGCAAAACTCGTCGGGAGGTCGTGGTTTTAGATGATGAGGATAGCGATTGGTCCAAACACCTTGAGGATTTGGAAAACCGGCGGCCCTTCCGGGATTTCCGATATCGCTATAAACACCCAGATGGGAAAATGCGGTATCTCAGTATTAGCGGTAAACCCTTGTTTGACGAGCAAGACGTTTTCTTCGGCTATCGTGGAACGGGAACCAATATTACTGAGGAAATTAAACAAAAACGGGCTGTTGAAGAGAGTGAGCGTCGATTCCGTGGGCTTGTTGAAAACTCGAGCCTTGGTGTCGTTGTTCACCATGACTTTAAGATGCTTTTCGTCAATGAGACTGTTGCGCAGATGCTGGGGTATGAATCTGCCCAAGAGGTGAAGGCTTTGAACGATGCGCGGCTCCTTGTCGCTCCTGATGAGCGGGAGCGCATAGAGAGCTTTGGAATTGAGCGGGCGGCCGGGCGCTACGTGCCGACAACCTATGAATTCAGGCTGCTTAAGAAAGATGGCGCGGAAATTTGGGTCAGCAATCATGCCTTCATGATCGAATGGGATGGATTGAGCTGTATCTGCGCCACTCTTTTTGATGTGACCAGCCAGAAAATGGCGGCTGAAGCCCTGGAAAAGGCAAAAGAGACTGCCGATACGGCCAACCGAGCCAAATCGGACTTTTTAGCGCGGATGAGCCATGAATTGAGGACCCCGCTAAACTCTATTATCGGCTTGTCGGAAATGTTGCTTGAGGAAGCGACGGAAAACAAGGATACCGACTATCAAGAGCCTCTGGAAAGGATCAACCGTTCAGGAGATCACCTGTTACTGCTGATTAACGATATTCTCGATATTTCGAAGATTGAAGCGGGGCGCATGGAACTGCACCTCGAAGAATTCAATGTCGCAACACTGGTTGATCAAATTCGCAGCACGACCGTTCCCTTGGCCGAAAAGAATGGTAATCAGCTTTTTGTAACCTGTGATCCGCAAGTCAAAAAAATGCATTCGGATGCGGTCAGGGTTCGGCAGTTGCTGATCAACTTGTTGAGCAATGCCTGTAAGTTTACGGAAAATGGCGAGGTGCGTCTCGACGTCAGACGGGAACAGGAAGGCGAAAGCTCCAGCATCGTTTTTGAGGTTTACGATACCGGCATTGGAATTGAGGCGTCGAAAATCCCTCATTTGTTCGAAGACTTTACCCAGGCCGATCCGTCAACAACGCGGAAATATGGCGGTACAGGGCTCGGCCTTGCCATTTGCCGGAGGCTCTGTAGCCTCATGGGGGGACGAATTACAGTCGCCAGCGAGCTTGGTGAGGGTGCGCTGTTTACCGCTCAGTTGCCGGAATGGATGGAAGAAACGATTCAAGGAGACGTTGTTAAAGGTGAGCAGGACGGAGGGGCTCTTGGCGCCTCTAACGGCGTCATTTTGGTTGTCGATGGTGACCATGCTTCGCGCCGGGAGGTCGCTCGGCTTTTAAGCGGGGAGGGGTTTGATATCTTTTTTGCCCATTCCGGCTTGGAAGGGTTGGAGATGGTGCGGGAGCTTAAGCCGACAATTGTTCTGCTCGATATTCTGTTGCCCGATATGGATGGTTGGGAAGTATTGAATACCATCAAAAGTAATCGGCAAACCGCCGATATTCCGGTCATCGTAACAACCATTATGAGTAATAAGGGGCAAGCGTTTGAATTGGGAGCGACTGATTTCCTGACGAAGCCTGTGGAAAAAGAACGCTTAATTTCTTTGGCCCGCAATTATGTTGGAAGAAAACGTAATCAGGTGGCGTTGGTCATTGATGATCAACAGGATGACCGGATGATCGCTCGCTCGGCGCTGGAGAGAATTGGGTTCGAGGTGATAGAAGCGGAAAATGGACGTCAGGGATTAGACAAAATCAGCGAAAAATCCCCTGATATCGTTATTCTTGATTTGATGATGCCGGAGATGGACGGATTTGAATTTCTTGCCCAAATTCGTGGCGATTCGAAATGGAATAAGTTGCCGGTTGTTATTCTGACCGCCATGGATTTATCGCTTGAGGAAAAACATATTTTGAATGGGCGGGTTCAAGGATTGCTTCAAAAAGGTGGTGAGATGGGGCAATCTATACGGGAAAGGCTGAGGCAGCGAGTGGGTGAGATTGTGCGAGTGAGGAACCAGGGGCTATGAAACGTATTCTCTATGTAGAAGACGACGAGGATAGCGCCTACATGCTGACGCGCCGCCTGAAAAAGGCGGGGTATGAGGTTCTTATGGCTCCCTCGGGAGAAGAAGGGGTGGCGCTCGCAGCCAAAGAAGGGCCGGATCTGATTCTCATGGACGTGAACCTTCCGGGGATTGATGGCTATGAAGCGTTGCGCCAAATTCGCTCAGTTTCAAATCTAGCGCAGGTGCCGATCATTATCGTATCGGCCAATGCAATGACATCGGATAGCGCCAAGGCCGACGAGGCCGGAGCTGACGGATATGAGAGCAAACCTGTGCGGTTTACATCGCTGAAGGATAAAATTGAACGTTTGCTGGAATAGAGGTCTATCGTGCAGGTAACAGATAGCAAAATTCTGATTGTCGATGATAACGAAGACAACCGGTATACGTTGGCTCGAAGGTTGCGACGACTGGGCTATTCCGCCATTGATGAAGCCGATGACGGCCTCTCGGGGCTGAAGGCTATTTCTCAAGCCGAATACGATCTTGTTTTGCTTGATATCATGATGCCCGGGATGGACGGGTTTGGCGTGTTGGAAGAATTGCGTAAGGAGGGGCTGATACCGGGGCTTCCCGTTGTCGTCATTTCCGCTATTGAGGAGCTTGAAAGCGCCGTACGCAGCATTGAAATGGGGGCGGAGGATTACCTGCCGAAGCCTTTCAACCCGGTTTTGTTAGGTGCGCGAGTCCACGCTTGCCTCGAAAAAAATGCTCTTCGTAAAATTGAGAAAGCCTACCGGAACCGCCTGGAAGAGCGGGTTGCCGAGCGAACCAAAGAGCTGGAGCGCTCGCGACGCAACGTTATCCGCAGCTTAGGGATCGCCGGTGAATATCGAGACTATGAAACCGGTACGCATGTTTTGCGCATGAGCAAGTACTGTAGGGTTCTGGCGCGCAAGGTCGGGTTGCCCGATCAGTTCGTTGAAGATGTTTATCTGGCTAGTTCGCTACACGATCTGGGGAAGATCGGTATTCCTGATCGTATTCTCCTTAAGCCTGGAAAGCTCGATCCCGATGAATGGGAAGTGATGAAAACCCACGCCAGCATCGGCGCGGAAATCCTCAAGGCCCATCAGGCCCCGGTTTTAATCATGGCGGGGCGGATTGCCCTTAGTCACCATGAAATGTGGGATGGCAACGGCTATCCAAATGGGAAAAAAGGTGAGGATATCCCGATTGAGGGGCGAATTACCGCCATTTGCGATGTGTTCGATGCGCTATCATCTAAGCGGCCCTACAAAGAACCCTGGCCGTTTGATAAGATCAAAGAGTTTATCATCGAGAAGTCTGGGAGCCATTTCGATCCTAACCTAGCCGACCATTTCCTTGAGATTTATGATGAAATGGTCAACATCCGCGAATCGCTTCCGGATGATCCCAATGAACTGGCCGCGCTTGAAGCGGAAATGTTCGCAACCTAGAGTGTGATCGTTTTAGACGTCCAGGTCTTCGACGAAGCGGGCGTGTTCCTGGATAAAAGCAAAGCGTTTTTCAGGCTTGCGGCCCATCAGGTCTTCAACAAGCGTCTTGGTTTCGTCGGCTTCCGGCGCTTCTTCATCGGTCAGTCCGTGAGGAATGGTCACTCGGATCAAAGAGCGACGCTCCGGGTCCATCGTGGTATCTTTCAGTTGAGCGGGGGGCATTTCACCAAGGCCCTTGAACCGGCTGATATCGATTTTACCGCGCCCGGTGAAAACCTCTTTGATCAACTGGTCTTTGTGAGCGTCGTCGCGGGCGTATTGAACGGTGCCGCCTTGAGCGATTCGGTAGAGCGGCGGCATGGCGAGATAGAGATGTCCCGTCTCGATGAGTTCCGGCATGAGGCGGTAGAAAAAGGTCATCAAAAGCGAGGCGATGTGTGCGCCGTCCACATCGGCGTCGGTCATGATTACGACTTTCTCGTAGCGCAAGCCTTCCAGATCAAAAGCGTCGCCGAAGCCGCATCCCAGGGCCTCGACTAAATCGCGAAGCTCCTGATTTCCGGCGAGTTTGTCTTCACTGGCGCTGGCCACATTGAGGATTTTGCCCCGCAGAGGCAGAACGGCTTGGGTTTTGCGGTTACGGGCCTGTTTAGCCGAACCGCCCGCCGAGTCGCCCTCGACGAGGAAAATCTCGGTTCCCTCGGCAACCGACTGACTACAGTCGGACAGCTTGCCCGGTAGACGTAAGCGCCGAGTAGCCGATTGGCGTTTGAGTTCTTTTGCCTGGCGTTTGCGTAACCGGGATTCGGCCCGGCCGACCACATGCTCAATTAGGGTTCGTGCGACTTCCGGGTCTTCAGAGAGCCAGTGGTCGAAATGATCGCGGACCCCAGCTTCAACGAGCTTTGCCGCTTCCGCCGTGGTCAGCTTTTCTTTGGTCTGCCCCTGAAACTGAGGGTCGCGGATGAAGACCGAAAGCATGATGGCTGCGCCACCGACCACGTCATCGGCCATGATCTTGCCGATATTCTTAATGCTGAGCATTTCGCCGTGAGCCTTAATGGCTTTCGTCAGCGCCGATTTGAGGCCGCTTTCATGGGTTCCGCCAAAAGGAGTCGGGACCGTGTTGCAGTAAGAACTGAGAAAGCCATCGTCGTCCATTGGCCAGGCCACGGCCCATTCCACTTTGCCCGACCCGCCATTGAGTTTTGCTTCTCCGGCGAAGGGGCGGGGGGTGTGGGTTCTGCGCTTTTCCAGGGAAACGGCGAGAAAGTCGGCCAGACCGCCAGGGAAGTGCAGGGTTGCTTCGGCAGGAGTTTCATCGCCTTCGGCGATCAGAGCCGGGTTGCAGGACCAGCGAATTTCGACTCCTTTGAACAGGTAGGCTTTGGAGCGGGCCATGCGGTAGAGGCGAGACGGTTTGAACCGTGCCTTTTCACCAAAAATACTGAGGTCGGGTCGGAAAATAACCGAGGTGCCGCGGCGGTTTTGAACGGCTCCTTTGTTTTCGATTTTTCCGAGAGGGGCGCCTTTTGAGAAGCGCTGCGAGTAAAGCTGCCGGTCGCGCGCCACCTCGACTTCCAAATGTTCGGATAAGGCGTTCACCACGGAAATGCCAACTCCGTGCAGACCGCCGGAGGTTTGGTAAGCCTTACCGCTGAACTTGCCGCCTGAATGAAGGGTGGTGAGAATAACTTCAAGCGCCGATTTGTCTTTGAACTTGGGGTGCGGATCGATGGGGATGCCGCGTCCGTTATCACGGATGGTTACCGTATTGTCACCGCCCAACTCAATATCGATGCGCGAGGCGTGTCCGGCGACAGCTTCATCCATGGAGTTGTCGAGCACTTCGGCGACCAGATGGTGCAGCGCGGTTTCATCGGTCCCTCCGATATACATGCCGGGACGGCGGCGGACCGGTTCCAGACCTTCCAGAACTTCGATGTCCTTGGCCGAATAATCGCCGTTGTCTGTCGGGGTCGCTTCAAAAAGGTCGAGATCGCTGCTCAAAATCGGTGCTCATATCGCATTGTTGAATGGATCATTCGGTTATAAGGTTGACGGAAGGCGGGCGCAAGCATGATACAGTGTTCGTGAAAAGACTTTCTTACAATATCTAGTGCAAATGGAGCGAATAATGGCCGAGCTGGATGCCCCTCGCGGCGAAATTGAAATCCGGACCCTGGCGATGCCGGCCGATACCAACCCCAGTGGCGACGTTTTTGGCGGCTGGCTGATGAGCCAGATGGATATCGCCGGCGGCGCAGCGGCGGATAATAGGGCGAAGGGCCGTGTTGCAACGGTGGCTGTGACGGGAATGACCTTTCACCGTCCCGTCTATGTCGGTGATGTCGTGAGTTTCTATGTCAACATCGCAAAGGTTGGGAACACTTCTATCACCACGGAAGTTGAGGCTTGGGTCCAGCGCCGAGTAGAAGGTGAACTGATTAAAGTCACCGAAGGCGTTTTCACCTTTGTCGCCATTGATGAAAACGGCGACCCTCGGCCTGTTCCATCTGAATAACAGCAAATGGCGGCCAGCGAATCGACTAGGCCGCCACCAGCCATAGGTAGCCCGCTGCAAACACCAACGACAAAGCGGCAAAATCTTTGGACATACGAATGACTGACATGGGAACCTCCTTTTCAATAACGTGAACAAAGAGGTATCAAAAAAAGAACAAAAAGGCAACATATATTTTTAAATTAGATTTTTAGCCCTTCTTAAGGGTGGCTTCCCCCTGGACTTTCAATTCAAACCTAATTTCTTATGATGGTAGGTGGGTTTCGCGGTTTCCTGGGGAGGGAGGCGTCGCCGTGAAAAACGAAATCGGTTAGGAGGCCTTTGCAAGGTATGGGGAAGAATTCTGGAATCAGCATTTTCGGCGTTGATGAGCGCTCTGGCGTGGATCGGCGTGTGCCGCGTGACCGAAGAGAATACGTTGAACGACGTTCTGGAGCCGAACGCCGAACGCAAGGTGAAAGGCGCCAGGGAAACGATGCGGACCCGAATCAGGCTCTGGCTGAAGGTGGCGCAAGGGAAGATGGCAGCCCGATGGTCGTCCGTTCGGGCAAGGATCGTCGCGTCGGTGAGCGCCGTCAAGAATATGAACGCCGGAGCATTAACAGGCGTACCGGCCCGAGACGAGAAGATTGACCCTTTAACCGGGCAAAAGAAATCTCAAAAAAAGGCCCCGCCAAATCGGCGGGGCCTTTCTTGTCTTTGCGGTAGTACGGAAGCTCTTAGGAGCTGTAATACATTTCGAACTCGACAGGGTGCGGGGTGTGTTCGAAGTTGTAGACTTCTTCCCACTTGAGCGCGAGGTAGCCGTCGATCATGTCGTCGGTCATCACATCGCCCTTTTTGAGGAACTCGCGGTCGGCGTCGAGAGCTTCGAGAGCCTCACGGAGGCTGCCGCAGACGGTCGGGACGTCTTTAAGTTCTTCAGGCGGCAGGTCGTAGAGGTTCTTATCCATGGCGTCGCCCGGATGGATTTTGTTCTGGATGCCGTCCAGACCGGCCATCATCATAGCGGTGAAGGCCAGGTACGGGTTAGCGGTCGCATCCGGGAAGCGGACTTCGACGCGTTTGCCTTTCGGGTTGGACGCGAACGGAATTCGGCAGGAAGCGGAACGGTTGCGGGCCGAGTAAGCCAGCAGCACGGGCGCTTCGAAGCCCGGGATTAGACGCTTGTAGGAGTTGGTCGACGGGTTGGTGAATGCGTTGATCGCCTTGGCGTGTTTGATGATGCCGCCAATGTAGTAGAGGCAGGTGTCCGACAGATCGGCGTAACCCGAACCGGCAAAAGTCGGTTTGCCGTCTTTCCAGATGGACTGGTGGACGTGCATACCCGAGCCATTGTCGTTGATGATCGGCTTCGGCATGAAGGTGGCCGACTTGCCGTAGGTATGGGCGACCATGTGAACGACGTACTTGTAAATCTGTACATTGTCGGCTGCTTTGACCAGGGTGTCGAACAACATGCCCAGTTCGTGCTGAGACGGCGCCACTTCGTGGTGGTGCTTGTCCATCTTGAGGCCCATTTCCTTGCCCACGGTGACCATTTCGGCGCGCAGGTCGGGAACGGCGTCAACCGGCGGAACCGGGAAGTAGCCGCCCTTGATGCCCGGACGGTGACCGACGTTGCCTTCGGCGAAGATTTTGCCGGAAACGTAAGGGGCTTCTTCAGAATCGAGTTCATAGAAGGTTTTGTTCATCTGAACGTCGAAACGCACGTCGTCGAAGACGAAGAATTCGGGTTCAGCGCCGAAGTAGGCCGTGTCGCCAACACCGGCGGACGCCATGTAGGCCAGGGCCTTCTTGGCGATGGAGCGCGGGTCGCGCTCGTAGTTTTGGCCCGTCGAAGGCTCGATGATGTCACAGAACAGGATCAATTGGGTCTGTGCGGAGAACGGATCAAGGACGGCGGAAGTCACGTCCGGGATCAGGGTCATGTCAGACTCGTTGATCTCTTTCCATCCTGCGATGGAGGAGCCGTCGAACATGATGCCGTCTTCGAACGCATCCTCGTCCATGGCGTCGGAGCACATGGTCAGGTGCTGCCACTTGCCGCGCGGGTCGGTGAAGCGCAGATCAACGAATTCAATATCGTTTTCTTTAATGACGTTGATGATGTCGGCAGCGGTTTTGCAATCAAAGGCCATCGTCAGGTTTCCCTTTCCTTGTATAACAGCGGTATTGCTTGATAACTAAAGAGCACAAAAAGCTAGGCCCATGGATATGGCCCGGCGGTTGACTAAACGGCGTCGGTCCCCCTCTCGCCGGTACGGATGCGGATTGCTTCGTCCACCGTGGAAATGAAAATCTTGCCATCCCCGATACGGCCCGTCTGGGCGGCGGTCTGAATGGCTTCGACGGCCTGCTCAACTTGAGGATCGTCGATAATGACCTCGATTTTCACTTTGGGTAGGAAGTCCACCACATATTCGGCGCCGCGATAGAGCTCGGTGTGTCCTTTTTGGCGACCGAAGCCCTTGGCTTCGATTACCGTGATCCCCTGGAGGCCCACATCGTGTAGCGCTTCTTTGACTTCATCAAGCTTGAAGGGCTTAATGATCGCCTCGATCTTCTTCATCTATCCGGCCTTTCCTTATCCCCTGAGCACGTCGCGTCGCGCTCTCAGATTTTCCATGGCTTACCTCGAAAATCCCCATAAAGATTTCCGAGAACCGCCACAGACTAAGCACCTTTCATGCCAAGTGCGAGTCAATTCAGCAGACTGGCGGAAGCCTTGGAAATCAAGCTGTGGATAAGCGTGAACAGCCTTGAAGTGAGACTGGCTTGAGGGTTAAAAAATAGGCGTTTGCATAAAAAATATGCACTAGATATTTGGCGCTGATTTCGTCCGGCCTTGTGTGTGATCAGATTAATGGGGCCTGGCCCTAGATTAGATCGAGCCATTTTATGGCTCAGCCTAAAACGATCCGACCCTAGCCTCCTGTGGGATTGATTTTGTCTGCTGTTTCTTTCAAGGCCAGAGTGAAACTTGAAAGGCCGGAGGACGGAAGGGGGACAAAAGGTTTTTGGCCTTGCTTGCAAAATCGTTTGATATCGCGCGAGGCGTTGTGGCTTACGCAATCGACGGGAAAAAGAACGGCGTCAGCCTTCGCCAAAACGCTTTCCAGTTTTCCCTGGCCGCTTTCAAGCCCCCCGTCGTGGTGAATGAATTGACCATTATAGCGCTCAACCAATTCTCTGAAGTGGGGTGTCTGATTTGATCGGCCACCGACAAAAGCAATGCAACGACCGCAGAGGTCGAAATCTTCTTCCTGGCCTGAAATGGGGCAAGCGTCGTTTTCGCAATGTGGTGGGCTTAGGATTTCAGCTAAAGTCGCCTCCAGTGCTTTAACCTGTTCCCGGCTTTGCTCTAACATTTCCTGCGCCTTGACATAGCGCCGGTCCAATTGGGCGATGCGCCTGTCTTTTTCGCTGAGTTTACGTTCCATCGTGTTCATTCGTTCATCATTGTCTTGGAGGTGGCTTTGCAGTTCGTTGATGACAATTTGCTGTGAGCGAATGTTGTTGATGTCTTCGAGATATCGCAATCGGTCTACTGCGTCGTCATAGCGCTTTTCCTTGTCCAGTAGCTTTTCCAGTTGCTTTCCTTGAATACGGATAAAGGCCTCTTTTTCAGCAAGGGCGTCTCGTGATCTGGTGCGTTCGACGTCGCGCTCTTCTTCTTGTGTACGAATTATTTTTTCAAGCGCCGTGATCTGTGCGCGCTCTATACGTACCGAGGCGCCGGACAAATGGGAGAGCATGTGAATTTCGCCAAATAAGTGTTCGCGTAATTTGAGAGAGGTGGCGGGATGAGTGAGTAGGGCCCAATAGGCCCCGGCCACCTTGCCGTTTTCCATTGCGTGGGCCCAATATTCACGAAGGTCGCGCTCGTCTGTCAATTTTCGGACCCGTCCAATCTGGGTGAGGTATTTGGTGTCGAGTTGTTTAGAGAGATGACGTGCGATGGGTTTGTGATTTCCTTGGCCAGAAGAAATGCCGACAAACATGCCGTGATAAGCGTAGTCGTTTTGCTCGCCTTCCGGATAAATCTTGAAGCGCTTAGCCACTTTATAAATTTCGTCAAGGCTGAGGCAGGTTCCGATCACCGAACAGTGAAAGCGAGAGGGAAGCTCCCAAAGTTTCAGCCGACGTTTCCCTGCTTTCTGGATGTTGTTCGAATTGGCGCAGTTTTCACACATCTCAACCCCGCAATGCAAATGAGAATGATTATCAATAAATAGCTTTTAGCAATCTATGCGATATCCTGTCAATTGCCTATTTTGAGCACTGGAAACACGGAATTTTTATTTCTAAACTCCATCTGCTTGAAAGAATTCTAGGGGATCTTATGACCAAGATTGGAAACGAAATCCTGTCGAGCTACGGCACGACGATCTTCACCGTTATGTCGGCCCTGGCCGTCCAGCACAAAGCGGTCAATCTGGGGCAGGGGTTTCCTGAAGGGCTGGAGCCTGAGGATGTTTTGGACGCAGCCGCCAGAGCGACTCGCGAAGGTCCTCACCAGTATCCGCCCATGATGGGAATTCCTGAGCTGCGGCAGGCCGTCGCCGACCATGAAAAGCGCTTTTACGATCTCGACGTGGATTGGCAGAGCGAAGTGATGGTCACTTCAGGGGCGACGGAAGCATTGGCCGATTGTCTGTTCGGTCTGATCAATCCGGGCGACGAAGTGGTGCTGATTGAGCCGCTATATGACTCCTATTTGCCGATTATTCAGCGAGCGGGCGGTGTGCCCAAGATGGTGCGGGTCGAGCCGCCGCATTGGGAGTTGCCGAGGGAAAAGCTGGCGGCGGCCTTCTCCGAGAAAACCAAGCTGATTTTGCTCAACAATCCGACCAATCCTTGCGCGAAGGCTTATACCCGCGAAGAGCTCGATTTTATTGCCGGCTTGATTAAGGCGCACGATGCCTATGCGGTTTGCGATGAAGTTTATGAACATCTGGTATTTGACGAACGGTCGCATATTCCGTTGATTACTCTGCCGGGGATGCGGGAGCGTTGCGTTAAGATCGGTTCGGCGGGCAAGACCTTTTCGATCACCAACTGGAAGATTGGCTATATGGTCGCTGCGCCTGAACTGCTGCAACCCATCGCCAAAACCCACCAGTTTCTCACCTTTACGACGCCGACCGGACTGCAAAAAGGCGTGGCCTACGGGCTTAATAAAGATGATGCCTATTTTAAGGGACTGGTGACCGACATGCAGGCGCGTCGCGACCGGCTGGCCCGTGGTTTGAAAGAGATCGGCTTTGGTATTATCGATTGTGCGGGAACCTATTTTCTGACCACCGATTTCAGGCCCCTGGGTTTTAAGGGGAGCGATGCGGATTTCTGCCGCCATATCACCGTCGAAGCGGGGGTGACCGCTGTGCCGATGGGGGCTTTCTACCGCGCCGATGGCCCCAATCATTTTGCTCGTTTCTGCTTTGCCAAGGAGGACGCCGCCATTGACGAAGCGCTAGATCGATTGCGAAAGCATTTCGGCTAATGGCCTTCGGTCTGTCGTGGTGGATCGACAAAATAGCCAGGTCGAAAAAAAAGTCATTGTGACGACTAAATCCGGCTGCTTCATTTTGTAGTCGACGCTAAAATATCATCTTTCGTGGTTGTCCTTTCGGATTAAAAAAACAAGAGATATGATATGCCGGAAAACCAAACAAAAGAAGCCAAACCGCGTTTAATTATCCGCAATGCCTTGTTGAAGGACGTCACCGCCGTCCAAAAGTTGAGCCGAAAAATCTACGGTGAATTTGCGCCTTATAGTCGCAATCAATTGCGGGGGCATATCAACAACTTTCCCGAAGGCCAATTCGTCGCGATTTATGAAGACGAGGTTGTCGGTTACTGCGCGACCTTCCGTATCGACGGAGCTCTGGCGCACCGCAAACACACTTGGAATGAGATCACCGGCAACGGCTATGCCTCGCGGCACGATCCCGAAGGCGACTGGCTTTATGGCGTGGAAGTCTTTGTCGATCCAGGTTTTCGCCAACTACGCATAGGTCAGCGGTTGTATCAGGCGCGCAAATCTCTGGCCGAACAGCTCAATCTCAAAGGCATTGTGTTTGGTGGGCGCATTCCGGGATTGGCGCGCCGATGGAAGCAGGTGGGGTCGGCCCAAGCTTATGTCGATGCCGTTGTCGAAAAGCGCATGCGCGATACGGTCTTAAGTTTCCAGCTCAGAAACGGGTTTGAAATTTTGGGCGTGCTGCCCGGCTATTTTCCTGAAGATCGCGAATCAAAGGGCTATGCCGCTCACCTCGAATGGCGAAACAGCAAATACATTGAAATGCAGCCGTTGACGGAGCGCCAAAGGGGGCGCATTCCGGATTCGGTGCGGATCGGCGTGATTCAATACCAGCAACGGCGGGTCAAGTCCTTTGAGGAGTTCGCCCATCAGGTTGAATACTTCATCGATGTGGTTGCCGACTATAAGGCTGATTTCGCCGTCTTTCCCGAACTGTTCACCTTGCAATTGCTGTCCATCGAGAATGAACAGATACCCGCTTCCGAAGCGATTGCTCATCTCACCAGCTATACGGAGCCCTTGAAAGAGCTGCTCAGTAGGCTGGCGGTCAGCTACAACATCAATATCATCGGTGGGTCGCATCCGTCCCGTGAGGAAAACGGCGATATTTTGAATATCTGCTACGTTTGCCTGCGCGATGGATCTATTCACCGGCAGCCGAAAATTCATCCCACGCCCAACGAGCGCTATTGGTGGCATATCGAGGGCGCTTCTGAATTGTCGGCGATTCATACGGACTGCGGCCCGATCGGGGTCAATATCTGTTACGATTCGGAGTTCCCGGAGTTGGCCCGTCATCTGGTCGATCAGGGGGCGCAAATTCTGTTTGTCCCGTTCTGCACAGACGAGCGCCAGAGCTACCTGCGGGTGCGCTATTGCGGTCAGGCCCGTGCCGTCGAAAACCAATGCTATGTGGTTCTGGCGGGTAATGTGGGAAACCTGCCGAACGTCGACAATATGGATATTCAGTATGCCCAAAGCTGCATTTTGACGCCCTGCGATTTTCCTTTCTCGCGTGACGGGATCGCCGCCGATACGACGCCAAATGTGGAAATGGTGGCGTTTGCCGATCTGCGGCTTGACGATTTGCAACAGGCGCGCCGTTCGGGAACGGTGCAAAACCTGAAAGACCGCCGCTTTGATCTCTATGCTGTGAAATGGGCGCCCGATAAGGAATAGGCGCCCCATAAAGGTTTCCACGAAGAAACCCTGGCAAGGGAATGAATTTTAGCCCGCAATTCAACTTGACTGGGGAAAAGGAGCGGAGTACTAAACGGCCCTTAAGCCTATGGCGGTAGTAGCTCAGTTGGTTAGAGCACCTGATTGTGGTTCAGGGGGTCGTCGGTTCAAGTCCGATTTACCGCCCCATTTTCTGTAAAGCCCTCGCGGATTTCCGTGGGGGCTTTCGTTTTAGCGGGGCTGCATTCGAGATGAGGGGAAAATGTGGCTTCAAAACAGACGACTTTATTTCGTCCCGTCTGTTTCGCCTCATAGAGCGCCCGGTCGGCTGCATTGAGAATTTTTTCCAAATTATCATCGTCGGCGGGCATAAACGACAGTCCGAAACTTGCTGTCGCTTTGATCGTTTCTCCGTTTGTGGTGATGCTGGAATCGGCAAAAATGGTGCGGATGCGTTCCGCCGCCTGAATGATTTTTGACTTTGTATCGCCGGTTAACAGAATGACGAACTCCTCTCCGCCGAATCGGGCGAAGACATCGCCTTTTCTCAGTGCCTGGGTGACAACTGTAGTGAAGTGCTTAAGCATTTCATCGCCTGCCGCATGGCCGTATCGGTCGTTGATCTTCTTGAAGTGATCCAGGTCGACAACGGCAATGCCCACACAGTGTCGATTGCGTATCATGCTGGCGGCAAGGGGTGGGGCAATGTCGTAAAAGGCCCGGCGATTGAGGACGCCGGTGAGTGGGTCGGTATTGGCCAGTTCCACAAGGCGTAGGTGGAGACTGCGGACGGTGAGCAGGATGAATGAGATGGTGAACCCGGTAATCATCAAGGTGGAGACGTAAATCGGGCCGGTTAGGACCAGAGTCTCGGGATATTCACCGCCCAGTCCGGTGAGAACCAGTAAGGTGGCGCGAACGGCCAGGGCGAGCGCCATGATTCCAATAAAAACCCCGGCCACCCTTTTCAGTGAAAACATAGAGCGGCTGGAAAGCAGGAGAAGTATCGCCGTGGTGCCGTTGATGAACCCCAATGTCGATGCCGATGCGGCGGCACGCCAAATGTGTCTTTCAGTGGTGAGCTGGTCAATGAGGATGAGGGCCAGGGCGATAAGGGCAAGAATAAAAAGGGTCGCGCGCCAAGAGGGGAGAGGGCGCTTTAAAACACAGCAGGCCCCGGAATAGAGAAGTATGGCGCTATAGGCGTAGACGAGATTTCCTATGGTGATGATGAGGCGTACCCAGGGAACCGCCTGATCCGGCATTTGGGCGAAGAGGCCGAATAGAAAAGCCCCGAAGACTGCCGTTCCAAGAGAAAAAAACCAGTATTTGGCTTCTTCGATTGTTTCGTTGAGGCGCCAGTTGATGAAAAGGGCGACCGTTGAAACGACAAGCAAGCCGCCCTGCACCAAGTAGATGGTGGTTATATCCATGCGTCTGGTTCGTTTTTCCTGATGGCGGTTTTTTCTGTTCTTTTTAAAGGGGCGAATAGAAGGGGAGACTACCGCAAATTAAGATGGAAATAAATCGACCGTTTGGGACGGAAAAGTGCGCCTTGTCTCTTTTGCATTTTTCTAAAAAGGACGCTAACTTATGGTGAGAAAGAAAGAGCGTCCCTGTTTAAAGAAAAATAAAAGCAGTGGGTGAGAGGGTATGACCGAAAATAATAATACCGCCGACGACAAAATACTGAAGCGGCTTCGCCAAGAGTTCATTGAAACGGCCCAAGACCAGCTTGAAGACATCGATGGGATGCTTGAGTGGGTGGCGGGAAACCCGGATGACGCTGAGGAATCTCTCCTTGGAATTCGTCGTTATATCCACAACATCAAAGGCCAGGGAGCGACCTTCGGTTTTCCGGTGACGGGGCGGGTTGCCCATATGCTTGAGGACTACCTGAAAAATGTCGATGAAGTCGGGCGGGAGCATATTGGAGACATTGGCGCCTATCTGGCCTTGATGAAAGACTTGATCTCCTCGAACGAAACCATCGCAGGCGAAGATTATCGCCAATTGTTCTCTGCGTTGCCCGTTGGGCGAAGCCGTCAATTCAGCCGACAAGAATTGCATCCGATCAGCGTTTTGCTGGTTATGCCGTCGGGGACGCAGCGGAAGCTGGTGGCCGCTGAGCTATTGGCTTGCGGTTTTCAGGTGATGCGTGCCTATGACACGGTTCAAGCCCTGGCTATCGCTCAGGATACCAAGCCTGAGATTGTTTTCGTCAATCAAGAGATGACTCCCTTTGATGGACGAGAGTTCTGCCGGATGTTCAGCGTGGTGGAGACACTCCAGGATATCCATATTGTTCTTTTCACGACCTATGAAAAGGGCGATGGGCACCTGCAGGGCCTGCCGCCAAGTGTTTCCGTGGTTAAAAAGACCCGGAATTTCACCGAGAAGTTGGGCGAATTAATGATCCGCTGGAAGGTCTTTGAATGATCCTTTTTCGGGCTGCACAAAAAATTTGGTAATACCAATTTGACAGCCCGCCCTTCTTGTGCAATTTATAAATCATAAAAATCTAATATATGGATGGGTAGGGAGTCCTACCCGCCATTAGAGAGCGATCAACTTAATCTATATCGCCTTGCAAGACTGATTAAGGTGTCAATCGCTCTTAAAAACTAATGAAACGAGCAGATTTACGCATTCATATTTCACCATCAGGTGGTTCAATATAAATACGATCTGCTCTAGGGATGAACGTTTAGGGAAGCGCGGGTGTATGGGGCAGGCCCAAGACCGAATCATCGATGTTGTGATCGTCGATAAGAACCCGCTGGTCCGTAAGGGGCTGGCCCAGGTTCTACTCGAAGACGGCCGATTCCGCGTCGTCGATACCGTTGCCGAGGGCGAGAGCTTTATTCGCTCGCTGTTTCGCCTTAAGTGCGACATCTGCATCATTGGCTGGGACATGCCGCAGATGGGCGGCCGTCGGGTGCTTGAGGAAATCAAGAACACCGATATGCCGCCGAAAGCCGTTGTCTATACGGGCAATACCGCTCCCGACATTCCACGTCTCGTTATGCAGCTAGGCGGTGCGGGCTTTGTTTTAAAGAGCGATCCGACAGCCAGTCTGATCGATACGCTGCTTGCGATTGACGGGGGGAGAATGGTTTTTCCCTTCATGGATTTGTCGCGCCGCGACGAAGATCCTTTGGGAACGTTGACCGGGCGTGAGCACGAATTGCTGGCCGCGCTGGTCGATGGACGAGCCAATGCACAAATCGCCCATGAGTTGGATATTTCGCTCAACACGGTAAAGTTCCATCTCAAAAATCTCTATTGCAAGCTGGGTGTTCACAACCGGGCTCAGGCTGTCGCCTGCTACCTCAAGTCGGGTCAGGGAGGGTAGGAAGGTATAGGAATCAAGGGCCTACCCAGTAGAGTGGGAAAGTCCCACCCGTAAGATTTTAAGGGGCCTGCCCGGAGGGGTGTTTCGCTTCCCGCCCGCTGCCCCTCATCATCGGCGGTAAAAGGTGTGGATAATAGAGTTCGAATGGTTGTCGACGCCTCGCTATCGACATGTTAGAGATGCCCAAATGAGAGGGGTTTTCCCCCTTTCGACTAAGGGCGAAAGCGAATTTCAGGGCCTCTTGATTTAGGGGGCGGAGTTAAGGAGAACGTCTCGATGACGGCAATACCCAATAAAGAAATGGCGAATGCCATTCGGTTTCTTTCCGCCGATGCGGTGCAGAAGGCCAATTCGGGCCATCCAGGCATGCCCATGGGCATGGCAGAAGCTGCGACAGCGCTGTTTTCCCGCTTTATGAAATTCGACCCCAAGGCGACCAAATGGCCCGACCGGGATCGTTTCGTCCTTTCCGCCGGTCACGGTTCCATGCTGCTTTATTCGCTGCTCCACCTGATGGGCACCGAAGACATGACCATGGACCAGGTGAAAAACTTCCGTCAGCTCGGTTCGATCACCGCCGGTCACCCTGAATACGGTCATGCCCAGGGCATCGAGGCGACCGCTGGGCCTCTCGGCCAGGGCATCACCATGGCGGTCGGTATGGCTATGGCCGAGCGTTTGCAAAACGCCCGCTTCGGAGACGATATCGTCGATCACTACACCTACGTCATCGCCGGTGACGGCTGCCTGATGGAAGGGATCAGCCAGGAAGCGATTTCCCTGGCCGGACGTTTGAGCCTTGGCAAGCTGATCGTGCTCTGGGACGACAACGACATTTGCATCGACGGTAAAACGGCGGTCACGACAAACGACGACCAATTGGCCCGCTTCAAGGCCAGCGGTTGGGACGTCGCCTCGGTCGACGGTCACGATATGGACGCTGTCGCCGCCGCCATCGAAGCGGCGCGCAAGACTGGCCAACCCTCGCTGATCGGCTGCAAGACGACTATCGGCAAGGGGGCTCCCAACAAGGAAGGCACTTCGGCCACCCATGGTGCGCCGCTGGGTGATGACGAACTGATCGCCGCCCGCGAAGCCTGCGGTTGGCCCCATGCGCCTTTCGAGGTGCCCGACGACGTCTATGCCGGTTGGGCGCAGATTGGCGACCGAGGGGCGAAGGAACGCGCCGAGTGGGAAGCCCGTCTCAATGCATTGCCCGCCGACCAAAAAGCCGAATTTGAGCGTATGGTAAACGGCGATCTGCCGGCGAACTTCGATCAAGTGGTCAACGACTATAAGAAGAAGCTGGCCGAAGAAAAGCCCGGCTGGGCGACCCGTAAGGCCTCTCAGGAAGCCTTGAACGTGTTTACCGCCGCCGTGCCCGAAATGATCGGCGGTTCGGCCGACTTGACCGGCTCCAATCTAACCAAGACGCCCTCGACCGAAGATGTCACGCCCGAGGACTTCTCGGGACGTTACATTCGCTATGGGGTGCGCGAACACGGCATGGCCGCCATGATGAATGGCATGGCGTTGCACGGCGGGTTCATGCCTTATGGCGGCACCTTCCTGGTCTTTGTCGATTACATGCGCGGCGCTTTGCGTCTTTCCTCGCTGATGGAACAGCGGGTCGCCTACGTGCTGACCCACGATTCCATCGGGGTGGGCGAAGACGGCCCGACCCACCAGCCGGTGGAAACGGTGGCTTCCTTGCGCGCCATGCCCAACCTCAACGTTTTCCGTCCGGCCGATGCGGTGGAAAGCGCGGAATGCTGGGCTCTGGCGATCCAAAACAAAAAGACGCCTTCAGCCATGGCCTTTACCCGCCAGGGCTGCCCGGCGGTACGCACCGAACATACGGACGAAAACCTCTGCGCCAAGGGCGGCTATGTGCTGGCCGAGGCCGACGGGGAGCGCAAGGCGACCATCCTGGCGACCGGTTCGGAGGTTTCGCTGGCTCTTGAAGCCCGCGATGTTTTGCAGGCCGACGGCGTGCCGACCGCCGTGGTCTCCATGCCCTGCTGGGAGCTTTTCGATGCTCAGTCCAAGGCATATCAGGATGAGGTCCTCAAACCCGGCACGGCCGCCGTGGCCGTCGAAGCGGCTCTATCCATGGGCTGGGAGAAATACACCGGGCGCGACGGCGGTTTCGTCGGCATGACCGGCTTCGGCGCTTCGGCTCCGGGTGGAGAACTCTTCAAGCACTTCGGCATAACGGCGGACAACGTCGTCAAGGCCGTCAGGGAACGCGTTTAACTCTATCAGTCAGGGGATATTGAAAAATGGCTCTCGTTTCTATGCGTCAGCTTCTCGACCACGCGGCGGAAAATGGCTACGGCCTTCCGGCGTTCAACGTCAACAACATGGAGCAGGTGAAGGCCATTATGGCTGCCGCCGACGCTACCGACAGCCCGGTGATCCTGCAAGGCTCTGCGGGTGCGCGTAAATATGCGGGCGAGACCTTCCTGCGTCATCTGATTTTGGGGGCTCTTGAAGCCTATCCGCATATTCCGGTCTGTATGCATCAGGACCACGGCACCAGCCCGGCTGTTTGCCAGCGTTCCATCCAGTCGGGCTTCAGCTCGGTGATGATGGACGGCTCCCTGATGAGCGACGGTAAGACCCCATCTTCTTACGACTATAACGTCGAGACCACCCGCCGGGTTGTCGATATGGCCCATGCCTGTGGCGTGTCGGTCGAAGGCGAGCTTGGTTGCCTGGGATCGCTGGAAACCGGCGAAGCGGGCGAGGAAGACGGTGTCGGAGCCGAGGGCAAGCTCGATATGGACCAGATGCTGACCGACCCGGATGAGGCCGCCGATTTCGTCAAAAAGACCAACGTGGACGCCCTGGCCATCGCCATCGGCACCTCGCACGGGGCCTATAAGTTCACCAAGCAACCGACCGGCAAGGTGCTGCGCATCGACCGGGTCAAGGAAATCCACGCCCGCATCCCGACCGTCCATCTGGTGATGCACGGTTCCAGCGCCGTGCCTCAGGATTGGCTCAAGGTGATCAACGAGTATGGTGGCGACATGCCGCAGACCTATGGCGTGCCGGTCGAAGAAGTTGTCGAAGGCATCAAGAACGGCGTGCGTAAGGTCAACATCGATACCGACCTGCGGATGGCATCGACGGGCTCGATCCGTAAGCACATGCACGATGCGCCCGACAACTTCGATCCGCGCAAATATCTGGCCGAAGCGACCAAGGGCATGACCGAAATCTGCAAGGCCCGCTACGAAGCCTTCGGCGCGGCAGGCAACGCTTCCAAAATTAAGCCTCTGTCTCTCGAAGTGATGTTCGAGAAATACGAAGCGGGCGAACTTGACGCCAAAGTGAACTAGCCCCGAACCCTTAGTGGCTTTGCCGCTTTAGGTGTTCGGAGGCCCCCGCGTATGCGGGCTCGATGAAGGATACCCCACCCAACCCTCCCCTAGCAGGGGAGGGCTTTTAGGGGGGGCGCTCTCTTGTCCTCCCCCTTCTAGGGGGAGTTAGAGGGGGTACCGGAACGAAGAAAAAAGGAAACAAAGTGATGCTGATTTCACCGTCCATTCTTTCCGCCGATTTCGCCAAGCTGGGCGAAGAGGTTCGCGCCGTTGACGATGCCGGAGCGGACTGGATCCATGTGGATGTGATGGACGGCCACTTCGTTCCCAACATCACCATCGGTCCAGACGTGGTCAAGGCGCTGCGTCCGCACTCCCAACTGCCGTTCGATGTCCACCTGATGATCGATCCGGCCCAGCCCTATCTCGAAGCCTTCGCCAAGGCGGGCTCCGACATGATCACCGTCCATGTAGAGGCCGACGCCCATGTGCATCGCAGCCTCCAGATGATCAAGTCGCTCGGCTGCAAGGCGGGCGTTTCGTTCAACCCGCACACCCCGGTCGATTGCCTGGAGTATCTTTTGGATGATCTGGATTTGATCCTCGTGATGTCAGTCAACCCCGGCTTCGGCGGCCAGAGCTTCATCCCAAGCCAGCTCGACAAGATCAAGAAAATCAGAGAGATGATCGGCAGCCGCAATATCGACCTGGAAGTCGACGGCGGCATCAGCCCCGCAACCATCAAAGCCGTCGCCGACGCCGGCGCCAACGTTTGCGTGGCGGGCAGCGCTACGTTCAAAGGCGGCAAATACGCCGAAAACATCGCTGCTATGAAGGCTGCGGCAAAGGGGTAGCTCTCCCCTAAAATCGTCATGCCCGCGCAGGCGGGCATGACGATATGCTCGTACTTCTTTCTCTTGCCGCTTTCTGTGTCCTAGTAAGGCAAAGCTGCTGCTTCGTCCAAAGTTGCCTCACCGAAATGGCTACTACCCCTTCCGTCATGCCCGCGCAGGCGGGCATCCACGACTTTGTTGCGCTGTTGATATGGCCGTAACAATTCCTTCCTAAATCACCGGCACGCCGATTAGCCATTCGTGCAGCCACATCATGAAGACGCCGTAACCGATCAATCCGACTGCGATCACTGTGAGGTCGCGGGAGATCGGTTGTTTGTCGAAGGTTGGGACTTTGCCGCGGGCGGTGGCGCTGAATATGTCGATGATGGCGTAGGCGAGGAAGCCTGCGAACAGGATGATTGAGGCCAAGTCGCCGTTGTTGATCAGGTGGACGATGGCCCAGAGGGCGAGGCCCCAGAGCATGGGGTGTTTGGTCAGGCGCTTGATGTTACTGGGCTTCATGTCGGGCGCGGCCAGCAGGATGAAGGAAAGCGGCATCAGGGCATGGGCGAGAGGACGGGCCCACTCGGGCGTGATGAAGACTTCGACGAACTCGCGGGTGGCGAAACCCCAAATAATCAATCCGAGCCCTACTGCCGAAACCAGTGAGAAGAGGCCTTTGTATTTCTTCTCGCCCCATTGTTCGACGAGGCCGGTACGGGTTGTGGCGAAGGCGGGCAAGAGATGGATGCCAAGAAAAACGACCAGCCCGGCGATTAAGATGCTCATGATGATGCGTCCCTGAAAATTTCCCTTCCGATTGTTTAGATGGGATGAAAGGGCCAAAAGGGAAGGGGGCAGGCTTGACCGGTGTCCCTTTGCGCGCCACATAGGATGGACATTTCCCCCTCCAGCCTGAAGGACTTTCCCGTTGAAAACCGAAGAGCGCCCCAAAGGCAAAGACCTGCGCTACCTGTCGCGTATGGCGGGGTTTCTGAAACCCTACAAAAGGCAAGTTGCTGCGGCGGCTACCGCGCTGGTGATTACCGCCGGGGCGTCGCTGGCTCTGGGGCAGGGGCTCAAGGTGTTGATCGACAGCGGCTTTGCGGGCGGCAACGAAAGTGCGTTGGATCAGGCGCTGATCTTTCTGTTGGTGCTTTCAGTCGTCATGGCGCTTGGCACCTTCGCCCGGTTCTACTTCGTTTCCTGGCTTGGCGAGCGGGTGGTGGCCGATTTGCGTCGCGCCGTCTTCGACCGGGTGCTTTCCATGCATACGGGCTTTTTCGAAGTCACCAAGACTGGCGAAGTCCTCTCGCGACTGACCACCGATACGACATTGCTGCAATCGGTTATCGGCTCCTCGGCCTCCATGGCGCTGCGCAACCTCCTAACGCTTGTCGGCGGCCTGATCATGTTGTTCGTCACCAACGCCAAGCTCACCCTGTTGGCTCTCCTGGTGGTGCCTATCGTGGTTGTGCCCATCCTGTTTTTCGGCCGTCGGGTGCGTAAGCTCTCTCGGACCAGCCAGGAAAAGGTCGCCGACGTTGGGGCGTTCGCGGGAGAAACTTTCAACGCCATTCATACGGTTCAGGCGTTCACTCACGAACCTCAGGATAGTGCGCGTTTCGGCGGCGAAGTGACCGGGGCCTTTGCTGCGGCCATCGAACGCATTCGAATGCGTGGCTTTCTTACTGCAACTGTGATCATTCTGGTCTTCACGGCGATCAGCGTCATTCTATGGGTCGGTGGGCGCGGGGTCATGTCGGGCGATATCAGTGGCGGTGAATTGGCGGCGTTTATTTTCTACGCCACCATGGTCGCCTTTTCGGTGGGCATATTGAGTGAGGTGTTCGGCGAGTTGCAGCGCGCCGCCGGAGCGACGGAGCGGCTGATCGAACTGCTTGAAGCCGAACCGGAAATCGTCGCTCCCGCTGACCCCGTGGCTTTGCCCGAACCGCCCCAGGGCCGGGTCGCCTTTGCAGACATACATTTCAGCTATCCTTCCCGGCCCAATCAAAAGGCGTTGGATGGATTATCGCTTGCGGTCGAGCCGGGTGAAACGGTGGCGCTGGTTGGTCCGTCTGGGGCGGGCAAGTCGACGGTGTTTCAATTGTTGCTCCGCTTCTTCGATCCGGATGAAGGGAGCGTATCTGTCGATGGCGTCGATATCCGTCAGGCCTCCCCGGAAGCGTTTCGTCAAAGGATTGGCCTCGTGCCGCAGGATCCGGTGATCTTCGCCGCCAACGGTTGGGAGAATATTCGCTACGGCCGTCCCGGCGCGACGGACGATGAAGTGCGCGCCGCCGCCGAGGCCGCAGCAGCGGCCGACTTCCTCGATGCCCTGCCCGAAGGGTTCGATACCTTCCTCGGTGAAAAAGGGCTACGCCTGTCGGGCGGTCAACGTCAGCGTATCTCTTTGGCCAGGGCTTTGCTCCGCGATCCGCCCATTCTGCTGCTCGATGAAGCGACCTCGGCGCTTGATGCGGAAAATGAGCGGCTGGTTCAGGCTGCACTGGAGAAGCTGATGGTCGGGCGCACAACGCTGGTGATCGCTCACCGGCTGGCCACCGTGGTCAACGCCGACCGCATCGCCGTTATCGAACACGGCAAACTGGTCGCCACGGGCACCCACGCGGAGCTTCTGGAAAGCAGCCCGCTCTATGCCCATCTGGCGGCGTTGCAGTTCGAGGCGGGAGTTTAGGCGGTCTGATTGAGCCCCAGCTCTTTTTGCAGCTTCTTGGTTAGGCCGAGGGAGACGAGACGGTAGGATTCTTCGATGTGGCTTTTGAGGTCTTCGTCGCTTAAACCCGGATCGGCATAGTGCTGAATCCATTTCATGCCACGGCTGGCGAGATAGGGGGCGGGGCGGCAGCCGGGGGCGTCGCGTAAGAGTTCGTAGACCGGTTCGGAAACCTTGAAGGTGATGGCTTCGTGGTTGCCGTTATCCCATCCGCCGATGGCGAAGACTTTGCCGCCGATCTTCCAAACATCCGAACCGCCCCACTGGACCACATGAGTGGTATGGGGCAGGGAGCCGCAAAAGGCGTTGTATTCGTCGTAGGTCATGGCGGGGAACTCACCTTGAAGAAGAAGCAAAGCGCCGTCCCGAGGAACGGGGCGGCGCAGAGTTTACAGGCGACTCGATTTTTCTAGTGTACCTTGGTTTGGCGGCCTGCGCCGTGCATTTCATAAACGTGGGCGTAGTAACTGTTGATCGGGTTGCTGTTCAAATAGTCGATCAGTTCCCGCTCACGGTCTTTGTCGACGTTTTTGAGAATGAACTGCCAAACCGGTTGAAGATTGCTGTGCCGTTTGTCTCTTTCGTCCATCGCAATGTATCCGGCGAACTCAGCACCGTAGTCGGCCAGATAGTGTTTGCCGTATTGGGCGAAGGCCTTTGGGTTGTCGATAGCCATATCGCCTTCCGGCTCGAAGCAGAGTCTGAGGTCCATGGTATCCTCCCGTTCAAGATGTCAGCAGATTATATATAAGAGGGCAATATGGCGTTTTTAAGAGAGATTGCGTTCTCTGCGCTTTGGAGAAGCCCTTGAAATCGTTTAAACCATTAACCACATAAAAATCCGGGTTTTTTGCGTATTTTGCGTTGCACAACCCCATCGGCAAAGCTATAAATTAGAAAATCAAAATATAAAAGGGCGGCAAAACGCTATTCAGCGTTTTTTCAAGTGACTCCTGAAGACGGAGGAGGAGACCATTTCCTTCGCATCTACCAGCAAGGACAAGGTGAAAGCCGTTAAGTCCTCGATCAACGCCAAAGCGCGGCTTGCGACGGTGCGCGACCGCATTCCGTCGGTGCGCGCGCAAAAACTGCTGGCTCTGCAGTTCCGCCGCAACATGCTGGTCATTTGGGATAAGCGGTGGTTCATCATCGCCATGCTGATTGGTTGGGGGATGATGCAACTCCCCTTGCCGGAAGGGCTTTCCCATCATGGCATGGTGGTGCTCGCCATGTCGGTCATGGCGACTATTCTGTTCATTACCGAACCAGTACCTTTGCCGACTGTCGCGCTGCTGATTATCGTCGGGCAGGTGGTTCTCTTAGGCATCGATTCATCGGTTGTCGCCAAGTCTTTGATGAAGGACTCCGTCCTGTTCATCATGGGCTCTCTGATGCTTGCTGTGGCGGTGGTCAAACAAAAGCTCGATAAGCGCTTGGCCTATATGATCGTCAAGCTGACGGGCACAAAAACATCGCGGATCGCTTTCGGAATCTCTTTGTTTTCAGGTGTTTTGGCCTCGTTCATTGGCGAGCATACCGTCGCCGCCATGATGCTGCCGGTCGGGATCACCCTGATCACGCTGACTTCCAACGATCCCAAGAAAGTGCGCAATCTCGCTGCCGTGCTGCTGTTTTCGATCTCCTACGGTTGTTCGGTCGCCGGGATCGGTACGCCATCAGGGGGCGCACGGAACGCTATCATGATTGGTTATTGGAAGGAGTTTTTCTATGACCCGACCAATTCCGAGACCATGATATACATCATCGATTACCTGCGCTGGATGGAATATGCCTATCCGATCTTCCTCATTCAGTTGCCCTTCGTTACCTTGATCCTGCTAATGACCTTCAAGCCGGAGTTTCCTGATTTATCCCGCGCTGTGGTCAAGCTGCGGGCGCAGGTGCAGGAAGAAGGGCCGATGAAGTCGGCCGACTTTGTCGCTATCGGTATTTTCTTCCTTACCCTGTTGGGGTGGATTTTCGCCTCTGCCGGTCTGGGTATGGGAACCATCGCCGTTATGGGAGCCGCGGCTTTCCTCGTTGCCGGTTTGGTTAAGTGGGAAGATATCAACTCGGGCGTCAACTGGGGCGTGGTGTTACTTTATGCGGCTGCTATATCGCTGGGTGTTGAAATGAAGGAGACGGGGGCCGCCGCCTGGGTGGCGGAGAGTTTCCTTACCTTGTTAACCCCCTTGGGCGCCGATACGGGCATTGGTTTGTGGGCGGCTGTTTCCGTCTTGACCACGGGCGTTACAAACACCATGAGCAACGGTGCAGCTGTCGCCGTTCTTGGTCCAATTGTGCTCAATCTTGCGCAGGCCGCTGGTGAAAGCCCAATCATTATTGGCTTTATTACCTCGGTTTCTTCCGCTTTCGCTTACCTGACGGTGGTTGGCACACCCGCTTGCACCATCGTTTATGCGTCGGGCTACCTAAAAACGACCGACTTCTTAATTGTCGGTTGGAAAATGGCTGTGATGTCGACCATTATGATGTTGGTTGCGGCATATCTATACTGGCCGCTCATAGGCGTATAAAATTGGCTCGGGTAACGAGGGGAAGGGGTCACCAGTATGTCCGATAATTCAGAACGCCGTGTAGATGAACGATTCCGAATTCTGGTTTGTATTGACGGATCTGAGGAATCCTACCGGGGGCTGCGGTATGCGGCCAAGTTGGGCGGCGGCGTCGATGCCGATATCGTGCTTTGCTATGTGAGGCCGTTCGACCAGGGAATGCGCTCTGGCGGACTTCAGGTCAACGTGGCGCGTGAAAACATGCTCAACTGGGGGCTCGAACTTCCCGGCATCAAGCACCTTAAAAAAGGCCGCGACATGCTGGTTGATCTCGGTATTCTATCGCTCGATTGGTCCGAGAAACACTACCATACGGATGTGGAAGGAACGTCTCTCGGTGATAACAAGATCGACTACATTTCGCCGGAAGGCAAAAAAATCGTCCTTAAACTCAAGGTCACCAGCAACATCGCCACCGGTATTCTCGATCAGTGGGCGCTCGGCGAGTACGATTTGATCATCCTTGGCGCATCGGAACGCTGGCGAAGCCGCAAGTCCAAGTCTTTCTGGGATCCGGCGGTTGCTGAGAAGGTTGCCCTCCATGCTCCCTGTTCGGTCATCGTTTCGCGTAGCATCACCGAAGGAAACGGTCATTTGATCTGCACCGATGGATCAGACATTTCGCTCGAAATGGTGCGTCGTGACGCCTATCTGGCAAGCCGTTGCAATTGCCCGATTTCCATTCTATCGGTTGCGCACCACGAAAGCGCCAAGGCAGATGCCGAGGCGGCCGTGGAGCAGGCGGCCGATCTGTTGGCTGAAATGGATATCCCCGTTATCGAGAAAATCATTAAGGTGGGCAATCCTGTAGAGCAGATCATTGAAACAGGGCCCGACTATTCCTTGGTGGTGGTTGCCGATTCCGGTAAAGGGGCCATTGAGCGTTTCTTTATCGGCTCAACAGCTTTCAAGGTGATGGAACTGGCTTACAATTCGGTGATGATCGTTCGCTAACGGGAACTGCTCAGATGTGGCAGTAGAGCCCGTAAAGGGTTTCGATGACGGCCTTACATTCGGGACCTGCGAAAGAGTAGTAGATTGAGCGGGCCTCACGCCGAGTCCGGACCAGTCCGTGCTGGCGTAAAATGGCGAGATGTTGGGACATAGCCGATTGACTGAGGCCGATCCGATCAACCAGCTCTGTCACCGTCCGTTCGCCATCCACCAGTTGGCACAGGATCATTAAACGGGTTTCGTTACCCATGGCTTTGAGCAGGGAGCTTGCCGCCCTTGCGTTCTCTTCCATGTTTTCCAGTTGCACCGGAAGTCCTCCCAAATGCCCTTTTATATGAGTATATTCTGTTTCTCTAATAATGTCTATTTGTCAATAGGTTGAATAATATTAAATTGCAAAAACAAGAACTGTTCTTGACAGCTTAAGGGGAACGGGCGATATCCCGCTCACAGATTTGCACCAAGCTTGGATCAGGAAGGAAGCCAAATGGAGACGCCGGAACAAGGTGGGGCGACGCCCTCTCCGCAAGCCCCTCAAATGCCTGAGGAACCGCTCCGCGATCCCCGGCTTTTGGGAACCCTGATTATGTTTTGGGGGGCGGCCTATCCGGTTGTTTTGATGATTGGAGTCCAATTCGCCGATTGGATGTTGGCGCCTCACTATTATGATCTTCCGGCCGTGTTTCTCGGTCATTTTCTATTTTTTATGGGGGGTTTTATCCTAACTCGGGGCAAAGTCGGCTTTGGCAAATGGCTGACGGTGATTGCGTCGGTTATCGGGATTGCTTCGGCGGTTCTGGTTTTGAGTCTGATTCATATGATCAAGCCACACAATATGGCCGGAACATCCCTGTTTCTGATCCAGGGGTTCCTTTATGGACTCCACGCTCTCTATCTTGCAGGGAATGCTTTTTGCGCTTGGGCTGTGTTCCGCATCAAGGTTTAAGGCGGTTATACGTCTGAACGACCGTGATGCTATAGGCCAGCATGACAACAAAAAGTCCGGCTGTTGAAATGCTGCCGATATCGAAAAGAAAGTGAATGGTCGCTGCCGGAAGGCAGGTCAGCAGGATCAGCGGCAGCCATAATTTGTCGGCCGTTTCAACGTCCTCAAACTTCCCCTTGATCATGTGCTGACAGTTAAGCATGGCGAATGCGCAACCGATCAGCACGAGTACGCCGCCAAGCCACCAGGGAGGGCCGGGGGCGACCTCTTGAAGTATAATCAAGAGGCCGTCGAGAAAGGCCATGAGGGCTAGAAGGCGGGTAATCGCGCCAAGCATGATCAACGATTCATGGCATGGTATTCCGGATTGGGCATCATATCGGTGGCGTGGGCCATCCGGTTTGTATAGTTGAAGAACGAGGCCACATCGGCGATGTCGAAAATATCCTGGTCGGAATAACCTGCATCGCGGAGCCCCTGCCGGTCTGCTTCACCAATTTCCTGCGGTGTTTTAGTCAGCTTCCAGGCAAAGTCGAGCATGATGCGCTGGCGGGGTTCGAGTTCGGCGACCCGATAGTTCATCACCAGCATTTCACCGAGTTGCGGGTCGTCGGAGAGTTGACGCACGGTCTGACCGTGAGCGACAAGGCAGTAGTAGCAGCGGTTGGCGGAGGAGACCACCACGGCAATCATCTCCCGTTCAAGCTTGGATAAGCCCGATGGGGCCAGCATGAGTTGATTGTAGAACCGGGTGAAAGTGTCGAATTTTTCCGGGTTCATGGTGAAAGATTGCAAAACGTAAGGGATGAGCCCTAATTTCTCTTCGCAAACCTCGAAATACTTTTTGATGTCGTCGCTAAGATCGCTGGCTGCGGGTAATTCAAGTCGCATAATATGATCGGGTTGAGGCATCTTTTTCTCCCTGGTCAATCCCAATTGGGCCGTTTGCCGACCCCAGATAAGTTGATGCTTATATTAGTTAACGTTTACGTAAACGTCAATCTTGGGGTATGGGGAGAAGATTGGGAGGCGAGCAGAGGTGACTAGGTTAGCCGCACTGGGCCTTATGACGCAAAAGGTGATCGGCGAGCACGCAGGCCAGCATGGCCTCGGCTACCGGAACGCCGCGGATGCCGACGCAGGGGTCGTGACGGCCTTTAGTGAGAACGTCTGTTTCATTGCCAGTCGTGTCGACGGTTTTGCGTGGCGTAAGGATGGAGCTGGTGGGTTTGATGGCGACGCGAACAACGATGTCCTGACCGCTGGAAATGCCGCCTAAGATGCCGCCTGCATTGTTGGAGGTGAAAATAGCCTTGCCGTTTTCCATGCGCATTTCATCGGCATTTTCCTCGCCCGTCAGTCGACCAGCTTCAAAGCCTGCGCCAATCTCTACGCCTTTGACGGCATTGATGCTCATCATGGCCTTGGCGATGTCGGCGTCGAGTTTGTCGTAGACTGGCGCGCCAAGTCCTGCCGGAACGCCGGAGGCGACGATTTCAAGGGTCGCGCCGACTGAAGAGCCCGCTTTACGGATTTCGTCTAAGTAGTCTTCCCACTCTTTGGCTGCTTCCGCATCGGGACACCAGAAAGGATTGTTTCCGGTTTCGCCCCAATTCCAGTTTTCACGGTCGATTTCCTTGCTTCCCATACCGACAAGTGCGCCGCGGATAGAGATGCTTTCGCCAAGCACTTTCCGGGCAATGGCGCCAGCGGCGACTCGCATGGCGGTTTCCCGGGCGCTTGAGCGCCCACCGCCACGGTAGTCGCGGATGCCGTATTTTTGGTCGTAGGTGTAGTCCGCATGGCCGGGACGGTATTTGTCCTTGATATCGCCGTAGTCTTTGGAACGTTGATCGGTGTTCTCAATCAGCAATCCAATGGAGGTGCCGGTGGTCTGTCCCTCGAAAACGCCCGATAGAATTTTGACGATGTCGGCTTCCTGGCGTTGGGTGACGAAACGCGATGAACCGGGCTTGCGTTTGTCGAGCCAGACTTGGATATCTTCTTCCGTTAAGTCCAGACGCGGGGGTACGCCATCAACGACACAGCCGATAGCAGGGCCATGGCTTTCACCAAAGGTCGTGAACCGAAAAAGATGTCCGAAGCCGTTTCCCGACATGCTAGGCCCTGCACTCAAATAGGTTGATGCCATGGCGGGATCGATTTTCCCCGCCAGTTAGGAGTGTGCGGCGTCGTGTGGCTGGCCCCACACAAGCCGTGCGCGACGCAACGGGCGGGAAAAAGCGACCCGTCCCAGAGGGATTGGACGCAAATGACGCGAGGCCGCGTCGTTCGTCCTTGAATATGCCGTGCATGTCCTTCGTTCTCACTCCTAACCTCGCGTCATTTGCGTCTCAACCATGGCCTCGACCTGTTTGAGTGCAGGGCCTAGCTTTCGTCCTGGGACTTGAAGCTTGCCAGCATTTCTGCGTTCGCTCCGGCGGAATCGGTGGCCATCATGCCGACGGAATGGTAGCCGGAATCCACATGGTGCGTTTCGCCGGTAACGCCGGAAGACAGACTGGAGAGCAGGTAAAGGCCGGCGCCGCCTACGTCTTCCATGGTGATGTTGCGGCGAAGCGGAGCGTTGTTTTCGTTCCACTTGAGAATGTAGCGGAAGTCGCCAATCCCCGAGGCTGCCAGAGTTTTCATTGGACCGGCCGATAGGGCGTTAACCCGAATGCCGTCCTTGCCCAGATCTTCAGCCATGTAACGTACGCTGGCTTCCAGCGCCGCCTTGGCGACGCCCATGACGTTATAATGCGGCATAACTCGCTCAGCGCCATAGTAGCTAAGCGTGATCATCGAGCCGCCATCGGTCATCAAGGCGGCTGCGCGTTTACCCACTGCGGTGAAGGAGTAGCAGGAGATGTCCATAGCCATGAGGAAGTTCTCACGGCTGACGTCGAGATAGCGCCCCTTGAGGTCGTCCTTATCGGAAAAAGCGATGGCGTGAACCAGGAAATCAAGTTTGCCCCACTTTTTCTCAATAGCGGCGAAGACTGTATCGAGTTGATCCATGTCGGTCACGTCGCAGGAAAGTAGGGTGTCAGAATCGACGGATTCCGCCAAAGGTTTGACACGCTTTAACAGCGCTTCGCCCTGATAGGTAAATGCCAGTTCCGCTCCTTGAGCATGCAATGCCTGGGCGATCCCCCAAGCGATCGAGCGGTTGTTGGCGACACCCATAATCAGGCCTTTTTTACCGGCCATCAAACCTGCGGATGCGGTCATCTCTTTCTTTTCCTCCTCGGATGCGTCGTTTCCCCAGACTTGTTAAGCCATTGTCGACGCGGGGGTTTAGGCAATTTCGCGGCATCCTACACGAAAGCTATTAAAGGCAAAAGTCTATCGAAAGATGGAAAACCAAAAGGAATGTCTCTCATCGGGAGAAAACGGCGAAAGCGGGCGCAAAACGCCCTAAAACGAGGGTTTTCCTGAAACAGACTGTCATAAAAAGTGAAGTGTTCTTGCGGTGGAGAGTGAAAAATATTGCCGAAAAAGCTTTGCCGGGCCACACTTTAGCGAGAATCGGCGATTTTTCTGGGGGACACCCTTTTTGACTGATGCTGAAGTAGAAAATACCGAAGCCGAAAAGACTGATGAACCGGTGGGCGCTCCCCCGCGCGATATTGTCAATCAGGCTATAGCCGCTCTTAGCATGTTCTGGGTGCGGTTTCAGGAAGACCGTTGCTTAAGGGTGGCTGCTTCACTTTCCTATACTTCATTGTTAGCGCTCGTTCCCTTTATCGCCATTACGTTTGCCATGCTTGCGGCTTTTCCTGTTTTCGAAGGGATGCGTGAGCAGGTTCAGAGTTTTGTTTTTGAGAATTTCGTTCCCGAGGCTGGGCAGGTGGCCGGAGAGTATCTGGATACCTTTCTTGCCAATGCAGGCAAGATGACCGCTGTCGGTATTATCGGTCTGGCGGTAACGGCGATTATGTTGCTCGGGACCATTGAAGGGGCGTTCAACATTATCTTCAGAGTTCGGCGTCCCCGTCGGATCGTGCCGCGGTTGCTGGTTTTTTGGGCCATTGTGACGCTAGGGCCTTTGTTGCTCGGGGCCAGCCTGTCTCTTTCGACCTATTTTTATGCTGCAAGCGAATGGGTCGGGACAGATATGTTTCAGGGATTTGGCGGCTGGCTAACCAAAACGCTTCCGACTGTCATGGTGATGGCGGGTCTTACGGTTTTTTATCTGGTTATTCCCAACCGTCCGGTACGTTTCATCCATGCACTGGCTGGGGGTGTTATCGGTGGTTTGCTATTTTCATTCTTGCGGGGTGGGTTTGGCGCTTTCATGTCGGTGTCGACGACCTACCAGACGCTCTATGGGGCCATGGCTATTGTGCCGGTTTTCCTGATTTGGATGTATCTTACTTGGTCCGTTGTTTTGCTTGGCGGGGTCATTGCCGCAGTGCTTGGAGAGAGGCTTAATTTCGTGCTTGGCCAGGGATCGGGGATGAAGGTCCGGCGAATTGAACTGGCCGTTACGCTGCTAAAGGTCCTTTATGAACGCTCCAAGAGGGGTGGGGCCATGCCTTTTGCTGATCTGGTTAGAGGGGCGGGCGCCGATAGCGGTGCTGTCGAGATGATTTTGGAAGAGCTCTTCAAGGCGGGGTTTGTCGAGTCGAATGACGATAGCGCCTGGGTCATGGCGCGCGACCCGTCAAGTGCATCGCTCTACGATGTCTATCAGGCTCTTGGGCATACCCAGGATACGGAGAGTATCGACCATGAAGTCGAGCGATTTGCGGAAATCGTAGTGGCGGCGGAGGCTGCGCGCCGGGAGGTTCTGAGCAAACCTCTTTCCTATGTCCTTGAAAAAACGGGAACCGCACCGGGTGATAATATAAGGTCGATCACGCCTTAGTTTTGCGCTTCCAAAAAGCTGTTTTACTGCTGCTACGCCCTTTGACAAAATCGATCAGATCGGGGTCTGGGACATGCGGTAAAACAATCATCAGCTTGACGTATTGGTCGCCGAAGTTGCCGTTCTTGAGTGGCAACCCCTTTCCTTTGAGACGTAAAACCTTTCCTGAGCTTGAGTTCTCCGGGACCGTTAGCGAAACCATCCCGGTCAGCGTTTCGACCTGAATTTTTCCACCTAGAACGGCCGTTTCGAGAGAGATGTCCTGATCCATCCAGAGGTCGGGGCCTTCCTGGCGTAGATGCGGATGCTCGGTCACACGAATTTCAATTAGAGCGTCGCCATCCAATCCGCCGCCGACGCCCGGCATTCCCTGGCCCTTAAGCCGAAGAATCTGGCCGTCCTCGGTGCCTGCGGGAATTTTAACGTCCAGGCGCTTGCCGTTTGTCATGCTGACTTGTTTGTTAGCGCCCAAAACGGCTTCGGCGAACGGAACTTTCAGAATGTAAGTGGCGTTTGAGCCGTTGGCTCTTTGTTGGCCGGATTTTTTGCGGGCCCAGAAGCGGTCGAAAGCCGAATTCCCGGTCCCCGATCTCGGGCGCGCAGGATTGCCGTCGGCATCAATATCTCCGGCGTCATATTGAGCGCGTTTCGATTGGTTTGAAAGCAGTTCATAGGCGGCTGCGATTTCTTTGAACCGTTCTTCGGTAAAGGCATCCCCGGGGGTTTTGTCGGGGTGATATTTTCGCGCCAGATCCCGGTAAGCCTTTTTAATGACTTCCGGAGTTGCACTATGGTTGACGCCAAGAACGGTATAAGGATTCTTCATCACGGTTTTATACTGCCAAAAATAACGGCGCGACTCACCAATTTGAATCGCACCGCTAAATTATCGGCCTTCTTCTCTTGACGAAGGCTTAACGTAAAAGCCGAATTACCGCTAGGGTCCTGCCCCTAGTTGACGATCCGCCAAGTGCCGTCCGGTTCGCGGCAGGCCGTGCCCACTGCTTCCTCTGTGCGACCATCAATGGTAACGGTTGAGCGATATTCTCTGCAGGCCTGCTGATCGGCGGTTTGGTAGGTGCGGATTGGCGTTGTGGACCCTTTATAACCGCTGTCCGGGTTGGACCAGGTCGAGGTCGTTCCAGTTTTATTGTATTCCAGCGAATCCTGGGTTGTCCGCTGAGATTTCAGTCGATCAGTTTCATCCATACTGCGGCCGATGCTGCTGCCGAGCCATGCGCCCGCCAAGGTGCCGACGGCCACGGCGGCCAATTGGCCTTTGCCACCGCCGAGCTGTGCCCCGAGCACCGCACCGCCCACGGCGCCAAGTACGCCGCCTACGGTTTCGCCGGGACTATTCTGCATATCAGTTGCGCAACCCGCGAGAAGCGCCATACTTAAAAATGCGGCTGCCAGGGGTTTGGTGCTCATATCTCTACCTCTTTATCCTTTGTTCCGCGTAAGAAACCGGCGTCATGCCACATTTCTGCCCGCTTGATGATTGTTAGTGGCCTACGCCGTCTGCCGGGTTCACAAAAAAATGGAAACGGCCTTGCCTCAAAGGTTTCACCATTATATGCCAATGAAAACGCCAAATCGTTAACGCACCAGCCAACGGAATGCCTAAAGATGTTGATCAAGGAAGCTGAAAATCCCATTGATCTTTTTGCCGAATGGTTAGAGGAGGCGGGCAAAGCAGAGCCCGAATACCCCGACGCTATGACATTGGCCACCTGCACCAAAGAGGGACGGCCGTCGGCCCGTATGGTGCTGTTGAAGGGGTTTGATGACCGGGGCTTCACCTTCTACACGAATCTGGGTAGCGCCAAGGCTGGGCAGCTTGATGAAAATCCTATGGCCGCGCTTTGCTTTCACTGGAAGAGTTTGCGCCGCCAAATACGCATTGAAGGCCACGTGGAAAGGGTTGGCGATGATGAGGCGGATGCCTATTTTGCTTCGCGTCCTCGGTTGAGCCAGATCGGCGCTTGGGCCTCCAAACAGTCTCAACCGCTTGAAGGACGGTGGGTTTTCGAAAAGAGGATTGCCGAGTTTACCGCCAAGTTCAATCTGGGCAACGTACCGCGTCCTGAATTTTGGTCTGGATTTCGAGTGGTGCCCGACCATATTGAGTTTTGGCTGGAAGCCAAATTTCGCCTTCATGACCGTTTGATTTATGATCGGGTGGGAGAAGGATGGAAAACCGACCGCCTCTATCCGTAAAATCGAGCGACAGAAAAATATGGTTGAGAAGATAAAGGGAACGGAGCAGGCGGCGCGTTTAATGCGCTTGGCGACCTATGCCTCGGTCTCCGTGGCTTCCATTTTGATTGTTGCCAAGGTCGTGGCCTGGGTGATGACCGACTCCTTGAGCCTGCTCTCGACTTTGGTGGACAGTTTCCTCGATGTGCTGGCCTCATTGGTCAATATGTATGCGGTTCGTCATGCGCTTGAACCTGCCGATGAGGAACACCGGTTCGGGCATGGCAAGGCCGAGCCTTTGGCTGGATTGGCGCAGGCCGCATTTATTGGCGGCTCATCGGTCTTTCTATTGCTGCAAGGGGCGGAGCGATTGGTTAATCCGCGTACTGTTTCTAATCTAGAAACCGGGGTGGGTGTCATGGGCTTTGCCGTTGTCCTGACCCTGGGGCTGGTTATATTTCAACGGTATGTAGCGAAGAAAACGGGCTCGGTGGCCATTGCCGCCGACTCTCTCCATTATCAGTCGGACCTTTTGGTTAATATAGGTGTGGCGATTTCCATGCTATTGGCGGTCAAGCTGGGCTGGACCCTGGCCGACCCGGTCTTCGCCATCCTTGTCGCCCTATATATCCTCAAAGGGGCCTGGGAGATCGGCCGTTCATCACTCGATTTGCTGATGGATAAAGAATTTCCCGAAGAAGAACGTCAGAAAATTCACGATGTGGTTATGGCGGTTGAAGGGGTTCGCGATCTTCACGATCTTAGGACGCGCTCCAGCGGTCCACAGTCCTTCATTCAGTTGCATGTGGAAATGGATGGTGACCTGAAACTTCGCTCGGCTCATGCCATTGCCGACAATGTGGAGAAGGTTCTTGAAAAAGCCTTCCCCGGCGCTGAAGTCCTTGTCCATCAGGACCCGGCAGGTCTTGAAGAACCGACCCCCCTACAGCGGACCATTTAAAGGCGAAAACCCGTTAAGATGGTAGGTGGACAGGCAGATTTTTATTTCCGGCTTTTGTGGAATTTGTGAAGCTTTTGTGCAATACTGACAATCGCTCGCAACTCTATATGGGAGGATGGTTACCATGAGTCTAGACGCGCATATCCAAGCTTTGAAAACGAAGCACCAAGACTTGGAAGCGAAGATTGAAGAAGAAAACTCCCGCCCTTTACCGGATGAAGATCTCATAGCCGGTCTCAAGCGTGAAAAATTAAAGATCAAAGACGAATTGGCCGAACACAGCCTGTAACGCTTGAAAATGAAATTTTTCCGATCCACAAGCAGATATAACGACCTCTCTACTTATGGGTGAGGTCCGTCCGGAAGGTTTGCTTGGATCATGAGCAAAGACCCCGGACATCAAACGAATTCTTGCGACGGAAAAATAAACCCCCGAAGGACCGCCCCTTCGGGGGTTTTTGTTTGTTGAGCTGCCTTGTGTTTTAAGAACCCGATTGCGCCTCGATGGCATTCTCACGCAGCTTGAATTTTTGGATTTTACCGGTGGAGGTTTTCGGAAGCTCAATGAAGTGAACCTCTTTCGGGCATTTGAAGCGGGCCATGTTCTCGCGGCAGAAGTCGATGATTTCCTGTTCGGTGACCGTGCCTTCCTTGCCTGGAGCCAGTTCGACGAAAGCGCAGGGGATTTCGCCCCATTTGTCGTCGGGTTTGGCGACTACGGCGGCGGCGAAAACCGCGTCGTGCTTACAAAGCGTATCTTCCACTTCGATGGATGAGATGTTTTCCCCGCCCGAGATGATGATGTCTTTGGAGCGATCTTTAAGTTTCAGGTAGCCGTCTTCCTGCATGACGCCCAGGTCTCCCGAGTGGAAATATCCGCCGCGGAAGGCTTCTTCGGTGGCTTTTGGGTTCTTAAGATAGCCCTTCATAACGATGTTGCCGCGGAACATTGTCTCGCCCATGGTTTCATTATCCCAGGGAACGTATTCCATGGTTTCGGGGTTCATCACCGTTAATTCTTCCAGCATATGATAGCGTACGCCCTGGCGGCCTTTCTTGACGGTCTGCTCGCCCATGGGCAGATCGTTCCATTCCGGTTTCCAGGCGCACTGTGTGGCGGGCCCATAGGTTTCGGTCAGACCATAGACGTGGGTGACGTCGAAGCCCTGTTTTTGCATGTTTTCGAGCGTTGAAGCCGGGGGCGGAGCGGCAGCCGTCATGGCGTAGACCTGATGGTCGAAGTCGCGTTTTTCTTCCGGTGCGGCGCTGATCACAAAATTGAGCACAATGGGCGCGCCACAGAAGTGGCTGACCTTGTGGTCCGCAATGGCGTCATAGATGTTCTTGGCGTTGACCTTGCGGCAGCACACGTTGGTTCCGGCAACGGCGGCGATGGTCCAGGGGAAGCACCAGCCGTTGCAATGGAACATCGGCAGGGTCCAGAGATAGATGGGGTGATGTCCCATATTCCAGCCGACGATATTGTTGGTGGCGTTCAGGTAAGCGCCCCGATGGTGGTAGACCACGCCCTTGGGGTTGCCCGTGGTGCCTGAGGTATAGTTGAGCGAAATGGCGTTCCATTCGTCGCTCGGCGTTTTCCAGTCATAGTCTGGGTCACCGTCGGCAATGAAGGCTTCGTAATCGATGGAGCCGACCAGTTCGCCGCCTTCATGCTCGGAATCATCGATATCGATCACCAGCATTTCCGGTCGATTGGCGAGCTTGATCGCTTCCTTAACCGTGTCGGAATATTCCTTGTCGGTGACTAGAACCTTCGCTTCACCGTGATTGAAGATAAAGGCTAGGTTTTCTGCATCAAGCCGGGTGTTGATGGTGTTGATCACTGCGCCGGTCATAGGGACGCCGAAGTGACCTTCGTACATTTCAGGCGTGTTGTTGGCGATGAAAGCAACCGTATCGCCTTCGCCGATTCCTTTCTTAGAGAGCGCAGAGGCCAATTGACGGGCTCTTTTATAGGTTTCAGCCCAGGTATAGCGTCTTTTTCCGTGGATTATCGATATCCGATCCGGGTATACGTATGCCGAGCGTTCAAGAAATGTCAGGGGGGTTAAAGGTACGTAGTTCGCAGGTGTCTTATCCAAATCTTGGTTATAGATATTTGTCGTGCTCATTCCTGAACGCCTTCCGGATACTTACTAAAGAGACTTGATGACGCCGTGCCCTAACGGCCCAAAACGCCATTTTGCAAGAGCGAAATTTAGCCGTCTGGGGAGAGGGTTTGTCAAATAAAGGATTCTAAAGAACGCGCCAGGGTGGATGGGGGCTGAGTTCGCCCATCCGAATTAAAGACCGTAAAGGGAGTGAAATGACCAATCGTCACGAAGAGGCATTAGCCAAATCATTGAACGATCCGGATGGTTTCTGGGGAGAAGCCGCGGAAGATCTGCACTGGTATAAGAAGTGGGATAAGGTGCTGGACGACAGCAATGCCCCTCTGTACCGCTGGTTTACCGGTGGCGAGTGCAACACCTGCTATAATGCGCTGGACCGTCATGTTGAAAACGGCCGAGCCGATCAGACCGCGCTGATCTACGACAGTCCGATCACCGGCAAGCAGGCCAAGTACACCTATGCTGAACTGCGCGACAAGGTGGCTAAGTTCGCCGGCCTGATGAAGGCCAATGGCGTCGAAAAAGGTGACCGGGTGATCATCTATATGCCGATGATTCCGGAAGCGGCCATCGCCATGCTTGCGACCGCCCGCCTGGGTGCGATTCATTCCGTCGTTTTCGGCGGGTTCGCCTCCAACGAACTGGCTGTCCGTATCGACGACGCTGCTCCTAAGATGATTATCTCGGCATCTTGCGGTATCGAACCGGGTCGGGTTATCCCCTACAAGCCTTTGCTCGACGGTGCAATTGAACTTGCCAAGCACAAGCCGGAAAAAACGATTGTCTTCCAGCGCGATGAAGTGACTGCGGAAATGATCGATGGCCGCGATGTGGATTGGATGGCTGAGGCCGATAAAGCCGAGCCTGCCGATTGCGTGCCGGTTGCCGCGACCGATCCGCTCTACATCCTCTACACCTCGGGCACTACGGGTCAGCCGAAAGGCGTTGTTCGCGACAACGGCGGCCATATGGTGGCGCTCAAGTGGTCGATGAAGAACGTCTACGGCGTTGAGCCGGGCGAAGTCTATTGGGCGGCATCCGATGTGGGGTGGGTTGTCGGTCACAGCTATATCGTTTATGGCCCCCTGCTGACTGGCAACACCACCATTCTGTTCGAAGGCAAGCCGGTCGGCACCCCCGATCCGGGCACCTTCTGGCGGGTGATCAACGAGCACAAGGTCAAAACCCTGTTTACTGCGCCGACGGCCTTCCGCGCCATCAAACAGCAGGACCCGAACGCCGAATATCTGGCGAAGTACGACATCTCCTGTCTCAGAGCCTTATTCCTGGCCGGTGAACGAACCGACCCGGATACGCTCGAGTGGGCGCAGAACAAGCTAAAAGTTCCCGTCATCGATCATTGGTGGCAAACCGAAACCGGCTGGGCCATTGCGGCCAACTGCATGGGCCTCCACCAATACGAAGTGGTCCCGGGTTCGCCGACCAAGGCCGTTCCGGGCTACAATGTTCAAGTGCTCGATACCGAGTGCAACGAGGTGGAACGCGGTGAAATTGGCACCATTGCGGTCAAGCTGCCGTTACCTCCGGGAACTCTGCCAACCCTGTGGAACGCCGAACAGCGGTTCAAAGATTCCTACCTGGCCGAATTCCCCGGCTACTACACCACTTCGGATGCCGGAATGATGGATGAGAAGGGCTATATCTACGTGATGGCCCGGACCGACGACATCATTAACGTCGCCGGGCACCGCCTCTCCACGGGCGGCATGGAAGAAGTGCTGGCCCATCACCCGGATGTCGCCGAATGCGCCGTTATTGGCGTTGCCGACGAAATGAAGGGTCAACTGCCGGTCGGTTTCCTGGTGCTCAATGCCGGGGTCGAGCGCGATGAAAAAGAAATCATCGCCGAGGTGGTCAAGATGGTCCGTGAGAAAATCGGCCCCGTGGCCGCATTCAAGCAGGCTACCGTCGTTCCGCGTTTGCCGAAAACCCGTTCGGGTAAAATCCTGCGTGGCACCATGCAGAAGATTGCCGACAAGGAAGAGTATAAGGTCCCGGCGACGATCGACGACCCGGCCATTCTGGAAGAGATCGACGAAGCTTTGCAGGGCATCGGTTATTCCAGCGCCCGCGGCTAACGCTTAGCGGCTTACATATCCAAACAAAATGGGCCTCTGTCATGAACGGCGGGGGCCCGTTTTTTATGCGTCGGGCCTGGGCTTGTGGATAAAACTTCGACCAAAAGGATATTGAAAGGGGCGGCTTTATCACCCATATGGTTTGTCAGGTAGGATATAAGAAAAACTCGAGGGGCTCTTAAGCGGCTAGAGGCCGCATTCATTTTTTGAATGGAAGAGCGATGACCCAGTTAAATTTAAGCCAGCTTTCTTTTCTCGTCATCGATGATAACGCGTTCATGCGCAAGCTCTTGCGCAGCATGCTCAATGCTTTTCAAGTCGGTGAGGTGCAGGATGCATCCGACGGTGTCGATGCGTTCAAGCTGATGAAAAATGGGTATGAACCGGACCTGATTGTCACCGACGCGAAAATGCCCGTCATGAGCGGTTTGGAGTTTACGCGCTGGGTGCGGACGACCGATGAGGTGAAGAAGAACGATATTCCCATCATTCTGGTAACGGCTTTCACTGAGGCGCAACTCGTCAGGGATGCCCGGGATGCCGGTGTCGATGAATTTCTTTCCAAGCCCGTTTCGGCTGATGACCTTCTGCGCAGGATTGAGGCTATTATCCGCAAACCACGCTCGTTTGTCCGCAGCGGCAAATATGCCGGCCCGGACCGTCGCCGCAAACAAGTTGAAATTCGCAAGCCTGACCGGAGGCAGGAGGAGGAGCCGAGAACCACCTTGCGAAACCTAGAATCCTCCAACCGGTCACACTCCCAGGCGCATCGCTAATCGGTCGCGTATTATTCTCGTACTTGCCGTCTGGCCGCTTTCCTGTCACGCTTTATTCATGGATGTGGAGGGTGGCATGGAAGTCGATAACGAGAAAGTCAAAGCCTTTGTCAAAGGAACGCTCGGCTGTGGATGTGACGATGCTTTATTTGAAGATGTCGAGGCCCGCGAAGGCATGCAGGACGACGGCTTTGATCGGGAATACCTGATCGGCCAGCGTCTTTTGGTGCGTACGGTTTCGCCCACGGATAAGCAGGCATTATTGAAAACACTGCCGATGTTGGTAGCCACAGGCTTCGATGAGCGTGAGAAGCGCGCTCTTAACCGGTTCCGTCTGGTGGTTTTCTCAGAGCAACCGAAAGAAATGGAAGCGGCTGTCTTGCCGCTCTTCGTCCGCCTTTCTCAGGTAGACGACCGGGTTCATCTGCATGTGTTGCCACTGGACGAAAAAAAGGCCGTCGCATAAACCGGCAACGGCCTTTTAATTTCTCGCTACTCCTGAACGTTACTCGATTTCAGGCAGTGCCGGTATGTCGTCGGACGGAGCTTCAGCCTGGGTGTCGGCTGATGTGTCTGCCGCCGCTTCGGAATTTTCCACATCGTCGGCGTTCTTGGCGGCTGCGTGAGTCGTGCCAGCCTTGGCGCGTGCGATAGCGATGGCTTTCTCAAGCTCGGCCACGCCGCAAAGTCCCAACTGAGACGGGTTGCGCGGCTTGATGTTGGATGAGTTCCAGTGCGTCTTTTCGCGAACCGCGTTAATTGTCGGTTTGGTGGTGCCGAGCAGTTTGGAAATCTGAGCGTCGGTCATTTCCGGGTAGTTCTTGAGCAGCCAGGCAATCCCGTCGGGGCGATCCTGACGCTTGGAAACCGGCGTGTAACGGGCGCCTTTGCGCTTGTGTTCGATTTCAGGAATCTTCGGCGCGGCGATTTTGAGGCGGGCCGAGGGGTCGGCCTGGCAGCGGTCGATCTCTTCCTGAGAAAGTTGCCCGTTAGCCACCGGGTCGAGGCCGCGCATCCCGATGGATACTTCCTCATCGGCAATGGCCTGGACTTCCAGGGAGTGCAACCCGCAGAACTCGGCAATTTGCTCAAAGCTCAATGCGGTATTTTCGACCAGCCAAACGGCGGTTGCCTTGGGCATCAGTAGCTGCGCCATAACAGCTCATTCCTTCTTGTCTAAAAACTTTTTAAGGAGAAGTCCTTTTCTAGGGCATCACGTTTTGCCTGTATCGGACTGTCCCCATACCTAACTCACCCTCGGCGTCAATACAAGAGGATTGCTGCCGGGGGTTAGATTTCTAAAACAATCTTCCCGATGTGTGTGCTGCTTTCCATAAGCTTGTGGGCCTCGGCGGCCTTTTCAAGCGGGAAGACGGAGTGCATTACCGGTTTAACCGTTCCTTTCTCGATGAGTGGCCAAACGGTTTCGCGTAACTCGTTGGCGATGGCCGCTTTGACCGCTATCGGACGGGCGCGCAACGTCGAGCCGGTGAGTGTCAGGCGCTTGAGCATCACCGGCATCAGGTTGACCTCAACCTTTGAACCCTGCAGAAAAGCGATGTTTACCAGCCGCCCGTCTTGGGCGAGGGACTTGATATTGCGGTCGGTGTAGGCGCCGCCCACCATGTCGAGAATGACGTCGACACCTTTTTTCTTGCCGCCGAATTCCTTGGCGGCCGTCAC